>JAJFJO010000368.1 GCA_021774015.1 Gammaproteobacteria bacterium | reverse complement strand
ACACCAGAAAGAGAAGAAGAGTCGAGGCTCTTTGTGGAATAGATTTTTAGTTTTCTTAGGGTTTAAAGAAGCGGAACCTGAAGTACCCAATGCCTTTGAAACTGGTGTCAAGGAGGGGTTGGTTCCATCCAAGAAACAAGACGTGTCTTCTTCATTACCTGAGCAAGCTAGGAAAGAATCGGCAACCTCAAGTGATAAAAAATCTAACAAATGGAGTATTTCTGGTCTCTTGCAAACTTTAGGTTTGGCAGAGTCTCGTGCGAGTATAGATGAACGTGGTTCTCGTGGTAATCCCAGCAAGAGGGGTGCTGCTAAGAACAGGCGAGATAGGAGTGCAGCAAGCCATCAGGAGAACTTAGAAAGAAAAGCAGCGAGCAGCAGTGCGAGGCAGCCTATACCAGCCACTCCAGTAGGTTATAAAGCTAGTGATAAAGTACCATCAACACCAGAAGGTTATAGTACTAAAACTGGTGCTAAAGTGCCGTTAACACCAGAAGGTTATGGTGTGGAGACTATTGATGAAGCATCGAAAATGCACGAGGCTTCTGAGGGGGCAGATATAGCTGCAGAAATTCGTAGATTATTTAAGCCTGATAACTCTAAATTGACTCGCCATAACTTAGTAGATGTTTTGGATGGGAAAATGCCATTTCCAGGCAAGGGTTTCTCTAAGGCACCAGATACGCCAAATGGTTATGTGCAAACAAAAGAAACCACTCAGACTGGAGCAGCCAACTTGGGCACGCCAACGGGATATGTACCCACTGGAGATATTGCACAAACTGCAGCGGAAGGTTCGGGCACGCCGGAAGGTTACGTACAAACACAAGCAACAGCACAAACTGGAGCAGCCAACTTGGGCACGCCAACGGGATATGTACCCACTGGAGATATTGCACAAACTGCAGCGGAAGGATCGGGCACGCCGCAAGGTTACGCGCAGGCACAAAAAGCCGATCAAACTGGAGTAAAGAGCTCAGCAAATACGTCAAGCCCTTCCACACCAAAAGGCTATAAACAAACCCGAAGTCCGCGTAAAAGGGGTTTGTTAGACACCCCCGAAGGGTATAAGGTTGCCGGTTTCATGGGCGCTGATGACATGGAATATATTGGTTATCCAGGTACTGTTGAGGACGTTCCTTCTCAAGCGAAGCCTTTATTTGTAACTTTTTCAACTAATAAACGTGCTAGAAGTGATACGGCAGCTGGCGATAGCAGTTCGGCTAACGTTGCAAGGGAATTAGTGTTTGAAGATGATGATTCGTCAGCAGTTGATGCGTCTTCTTTTGCTCCTTGAGTGAAGTTTAATTTGTAAATCATAGAGTATTTGATTGACGTGCTTGTTTTACCTCCTTTTTAAGGGTGGTTTTTGTGTATTGCCCACATTAAATAATCTTTTCAGCGGCGCTAATGAGGTGTTGCTGAAGCTATTTTTCTAGAACAGGTAATTAAGCGTGTTTATCCAGTGTGGACTCATTATCGTATAACTGGTTTAGAGAGCGCGAAAAATCGCGTAGTCATCTTGTTAGTAATGAGTCGATTTTTAAAAATAACCAGATGGATGAATACAATGTTCTGCGCTGGTGAATGTGATTCAGCTGCGTTTTCTAAGATTATAAACACATGGAATATTAGTTCCAAAACCGCTACACTAGCGTGCTTCTATCTGACCAGCGATTTGATCGCACACTGACCACTGGGGGAGAAGCATGAACATAGTCGAGGAAGCCTTAACCTTTGATGATGTCTTACTGTTACCAGGCTATTCTGAAGTATTACCTAAAGATGTATCGCTAAAATCCCGATTAACTCGAGAGATTTCACTTAATATCCCACTACTTTCTGCGGCTATGGATACCGTTACCGAAGCGCGCCTAGCGATCGCTCTGGCGGAGGAAGGTGGCATGGGGATTATCCATAAGAACATGAGTCCCGAACAACAGGCTGCTGAGGTGCGTAAAGTCAAAAAATTTGAAAGCGGCATTGTTAATGACCCTCTTACGGTTGCACCTGATACGACTGTTGCTGAGCTGATCAAGATTCGTGAGATGTACAATATTTCTGGTCTTCCTGTCGTGGATGGTAAGTTGTTGGTGGGTATCGTGACCAGTCGCGATATTCGTTTTGTTGAAGATACGACATTGCCAGTCTCAGAGGTGATGACCCCCAAGGAACGTTTAATTACAGTTCAGGAAGGCGCTAATAGAGACGAGGTGATGGATTTATTTCGCCAGCATCGCGTTGAAAAAACATTGATTGTGAACGACAGCTTTGAACTGCGTGGTATGTATACCGTTAAAGATATTTTACGCACGCGCCTAAAGCCGAATGCCTGCAAAACAGAAGAAGGTCAGTTGCGTGTTGCGGCGGCTGTAGGGACAGGTAGTGAAACACATGACCGCATTTCGGCATTGGTGGCTGAACATGTGGATCTCATTGTTGTTGATACAGCGCACGGCCATTCAAAAGGCGTGTTGGATATGGTGCGTTGGACTAAGCAAAATTATCCTGATGTCCAAGTGATGGGAGGTAATATTGCTACTGCTGAGGCAGCAATTGCATTGGCTAAGGCTGGCGCAGATGCAGTTAAAGTTGGTATCGGTCCTGGCTCTATTTGTACAACACGTATTGTTGCTGGTATTGGTGTGCCACAAGTGAGTGCCGTTGCTAATGTGGTCAAAGCGCTTAAAGGTAAAAATATCCCGGTTGTAGCTGATGGCGGTATTCGCTTTTCGGGTGATGTGAGTAAAGCTATCGCTGCTGGTGCGCACTCCGTGATGGTGGGTTCGATGTTTGCCGGTACTGAAGAGGCGCCAGGTGAAGTGGTGTTATATCAGGGCCGTTCTTATAAATCCTATCGTGGCATGGGCTCGGTGGGTGCGATGGATCAACGTCATGGTTCGCACGACCGCTATTTTCAGGAATCACAAACGGAAGTGGGTAAGTATGTGCCGGAAGGGATTGAAGGTCGCGTACCTTATAAAGGTAAATTAAATCAAGTAGTGCATCAATTGATGGGTGGATTGCGTTCAAGCATGGGCTATACCGGTTCACGCACTATAGAGGACATGCAAAAGCATGCAAAATTTGTGAAGGTAACGAGTGCGGGCATGCGTGAAAGTCACGTGCATGACGTTATTATTACCAAAGAAGCACCGAATTATTGGGTGGATAAATAGTTAGGAACAACATGAGCATTGATATACACGACCATCGCATTTTAATTCTTGACTTTGGATCTCAGTACACACAACTCATCGCGCGTCGCGTTCGTGAGATTGGTGTGTATTGTGAATTGTACGACTGTCATGTTGACTCTAAAGAAATCCAAGCCTTTGCACCGAACGGAATTATTTTATCCGGCGGCCCAGAAAGCGTTACTGGCCATGAAACGCCACGCATTCCTGATATCGTTTTTGAGTTGAGTTGCCCAGTGTTAGGCATTTGTTATGGCATGCAAGCGATGGCTGCGCAATTGGGCGGCCAAGTTGAATCGTCCGACAAAAGTGAATTTGGTTATGCACAAGTCACAGTCAACAATAACCACTTATTATTAAATGATA
>JAJFJO010000367.1 GCA_021774015.1 Gammaproteobacteria bacterium | reverse complement strand
TTGAAGTAAATGATCGCCGGGGTTTAAGTGAGCCTTATCATAAAGATAATGATAAGGTCAGCTCATCAGCGGTTAAAGCACGGTTTGAAAATTATATTGAAGCAGCACTATTACTTACTGAGGATATTGAAAAAAGTGACTCTGGATCGATATTACCTAAGGGAAAAGATGCAATTTTAGCATTCAAGAAAGCATCTCCCCCTGTTAATAAGAATGAGTTGTGGACGTATATAAATGTTTTGGTTTTAGAGTTAACTAAGATCTTCAAAGATAAAGATACATATTCTAAGAAATTTCTATTTCAACAATTATTATATGCAGAGCAATTAGTTTCATGGGGGCCAGGTAAAAAGAAAAAAGCTAAACCTTTAGTTTCTATTAGCAATTTTAAGCACTCAAGTTTATCTGGTCAAACTCATACTATTGTTCAAATCGATATTCCTCGTTTATCTTGGACCCAAACACAGATAGATGATTTTGAGGCTTGTTTGTCAAAGGATAAAAATAATCATCCAGAATGGTTTAAAGTCCTTAAGAATTGGGAAAAATACTATTGGAAAGATTTTTTAACAGATAAAAAAAATAGAGGTCTTCGGGCTGATTTGAATGAAGTCTTAAGCCCACCGCCGTGCACATATCGTCGATACCCAGGCCTTGCAAATTATTTTCAGCATAACTTAATAATATATCCGGAAGGTAAATATACCAAAAAAGATAGACTTATTGAGTTACCAAGAGCACGCTCAAGCATTGCCGTTCCTATCGATATTGGGAAAGATGAGAGTGCAGAAAAGGAGAGAATTACTCGTAATAACATTAGTCAATTAATACTTGATCATGGGTATATTGATACATTTAATTCTCAAGCTGGTAGCAAAAGCAAGCAAAAATCTAAAGCACAATCAAAATGTTCTGGAGCTGGAGCTGGAGCTGGAGCTGGAGCTGGAGCTGGAGCTGGAGCTGGAGCTGGAGCTGGAGCTGGAGCTGGAGCTGGAGCTGGAGCTGATGCTGGTGCTGGTGCTGGTGCTGGTGCTGGTGCTGGTGCTGGTGCATGCCTTGATGCAAAGAATGTTTATAACCGCCCATCATTGATTTTGTTGCAATCTTTGGTTTCTCCAATGAATTCAGCTGCATCAGCTGCAGCTCTTGCGGTTCGCTTACCAGATGAAACCAGGATGCATACTATTAAACAAAAAGTAGCAAGTCAATTTAGAAGTATGGTTGATACTAACTACCCTGTTTCTGATGATTTTCCAGCTAAAATAATTCGTGAACACAGTTATACCGATAGTATACAACAAATTATTAGTGCTATTTATACTAATATAGAGGGTAGTATTCAGGATGATGTTGACAATAATAAGGAAGTTGCTAATTTATTGGATATATTGTCTAAAATATTACAAAATTTTGATCCAAAGAAATCCACAGTAGATCTTGTTGAAGCAATATCAGCGAAAAAAAAAGCTGGTCAGCTAGCTGTATCAAATGATGAGAATAAGTCACGCTGGGAGTTTTTATTTGTGTGTTTGAAACTTTATTTGAAAACGCATATTAGCAACTCAAAATGTCATGATAAATGGAGTGCATTTTTGTTACCAGCATTAGAGCAGCTGATTACTGCATCTATTGAGAATGCCATTGCATATGCAAGTTGTAAAAGTGGTAAAGATAGACGTGCAATGCTATTAATGTTGGAAGATAGTTTATTGATTTATTGGAGCATGAAAGAAGAATTTATAAATAATGATGACTCTCCGGCTTTTTTAGCTGACATTTATAGTCATCTATTTCAAACAGGGCATCATCAAATTTTAGCTGAACGTAACGCTCGTGGTTGTTATGGCTTAAAGTCGATTAAAGCAGTTCTCCCTAAATTTATTTTAACAAAGCTAAAGGAAGTAGATGAGTTACTGGAGCATAATGAAGTCTGTTCTAGTATGAATCGACCTGAAGTTTTTAGAATTAGATATCGTAGAAATTACGAAGCTATTTCGCAACGATGGCTCAAGAAAGAGCAGGATGAAAAAACAACAATTGCTCAGATTGCCCAGCTTGAAAGAGATATGGCAGAGAGTATTGGCGCTGGTATTGAGTTACCAGATTCTAGAGGAGATATTATACAAGATGACGATATGGATCTTAATGAAAGGCTTAATTGTTTTGGGGATAAGGTAGAAGATAAAAAATTTGAAGAGCTAGATACTGTAGTAATTCCTAAGGATGATAGACATCTAATGAAATCTAAGCTCAGCTCGGGTAAGGAAGAAGAAAGCTCTGATGATGATGAAATTTTAGCTAATGGTCTCCAGGTATCACCATTGGTTGTTAAAAAGACAATAGATGAACTTTTTAATAGAAACAAGAAGGGTGGTAAAGGTAGTGAAGGCTGTAATAGTCTTAGCTGGCTTTCATCTCTTAATGATGTAGCTATTTCATCAGGATATATACGTGGTGAACAACAGTATAATGAAGGTCTTGAATATTTTTTAAGAGGTCAGTATGAAGCATCCATAGAATATTTTAAGCAATCATCAGAATATGGTTATCCAGCAGCTGATCTGAAGTTGGCTTCAATATATGGTTGGAGCAAGCGGTTATGTTACGTCAACTCACCTGAGCAAAAAGTAAATTGTTCAAAAAAGCACAAAGCACATTCTGAGGAAGTAGCTAAAAATTATGAATGGTTTCAAAATGAATGTGAAAAAACTAAAGATAAAG
>JAJFJO010000366.1 GCA_021774015.1 Gammaproteobacteria bacterium | reverse complement strand
TTTCTGGGTATCTCTTGGTCCTGTTGCGCTTTGCAAAAATCATGCTCAGGGGTGGCGAAGGTGTTGTGCAAATGATATTGGACAAGGTCGCCATATGAAAATACGTAGTCTGCTCCTTGCCCTTTTGGATTGATCACGATGCCGTAGCCTTTTTCTAGCATATAATCTTTAATCATCTGATCTATTGTATAACACTCAAATTCAACGCCGGGTTGTGGTAAGTGCAATTGAAAGTAGGGAAAGCCATCTGGGCCGGTTACAATTTGTGGCTCTCCACAGGTGAAACTTGCAGTAGCAACATTGTCTAGAAATTGGTGAACCCAGCTGTTATCCCTTTTATCAATCGGAGTTTTAACGAGATTAGATAGCACTTGAGTTTTATTTGAATCACCAAAGTATGGTTGGTTTTGCATGTTGGTTTCCCTCTGAAAATTGAGCTAATCCTATAGCAACTAATCTGCTTCGGCAAGTTGGCGTGCTACCAGCTTAGGATCAAGGGGTGAAATCAGCTGGATTAAATTCGCCTAGCTCACCCACGTCATCATCGCCTCTGTACAGCACTAGATTATCAGCTGCACTTAGTGGGGGGTGTTTGAACAGACCACTTGCTGGTGATGTAATCTCGGGAGCCTCAACCTTGCCGGCTAGTGATTCCGCTACGAACTGCATATACTCCACTTGCAAGGAATTTTCTAACATGCCTAAAATTTTTTTTTCTTCGATCCGGAGGTTATTGTGCTGTATGGTTAAATGCTCTAGTTGAGATTGCAGCAGGGAGTTTGGTTCTGCTGACAGCAGTACCTTTAGCCTTTGTATTTCTTTGCTTGTGTTCAGCAAGTCACCTTCTATTGTGATCAATCTTTCTCTTAGCTTTTCTGGTCTCATTTTTAGCTCTCTACCCTAATAACATCATTAATTTCATAACAGTAGCATGCTATTATTAAAAATATATTAAGAAATAAAATTTATTTAATTGATTTTAATGCGGAAATATTGAAGTGGGGGTGATCCCCGCATAAATTGCACCAAAGAGACCACCTTATTGATTTGTAAAACCTAGATTTCGCATAATATCTTCTAAAATCAATCAGTTAATGAGGTAGATGCAACCCATGCGGGGTGCCTCCTTATATGTTACAATGCGCCCTTTCAAACATTACTATGGATAAATTATGAGTCAAAGCAAGCGCATCAACTGGGTAAACACCTTGTTCCTTACTCTAACCCCGATCGCGGGGGTCGTTGGAACAATATTATTAAGCGTCCATGGCGTAGTGCAGTGGCCAACTTGGTTGCTGGCTGGGGTATTTTTAATTGCTGCGGGCTTGGGTATCACGGGTGGTTATCATCGCTTATTTGCTCATTTAAGTTATCAGGCAGCTTGGCCAGTACGATTGTTTTTCGTCTTATTTGGTGCTGCAACCTTCGAAGGCAGTGTTATTGAGTGGTGTACAGATCATCGCAATCATCATCGCTACACGGATACAGATAAAGACCCTTATGATATTAAAAAAGGTTTCTGGTTTGCGCATATTGGTTGGTTGATTTATTTAGATCTTAGCAAGCGTGATTTTAGTAATGTTGAAGACTTGATGAAAGATCCTATTGTGCGTTTCCAACATAAATATTTTGTGCCGCTAGCAATTTTTATGGGATTTATTTTGCCGACAGCTATTGCTGCGTTGTGGGGTGATCCATGGGGTGGATTATTTATTGCTGGTGCTTTACGTATTACATTTGGGCAACACGCTACTTTTTGTATTAATTCAGTCTGCCACCTTTTTGGAAAAAGAACGTATACGGAACAATCCGCACGTGATAATTGGTTTACTGCATTATTTACTTTTGGTGAAGGCTTTCATAATTTCCACCACCAGTTTCCGCTGGATTATCGCAATGGTATTCGCGCCTATCACTTTGACCCAACCAAATGGCTGATTCGTGGTTTGTCTTATGTTCGTTTGGCCTGGAATTTAAAGCGTGTAAGTGATCATCGCATTATTCGTTATAAAGTTCGTGCTGATAATACATGGGTGCAATCGGCTTATAGTCATGCGGGTGCTTTTATCGATCAAATGAGCGATAGGATTAAATCCACGCATGATAGTTTGACGCAGTTATTGGCTCGCCTTGAAGAGCTGGAAAAAGGCTATGAACAATTGAAAAAGTCCAAACAAGAATACTTGGCGGATAAAATGAGCGAGTATCAAGAACGAGTTGCTGAATATAAAAAATCAATGAAGCAAGCTCGCCGCGAGCTAAAGCAATGCTTGTCTGATTGGACGATGATGGTGAAACAGTTGCGTGGGCAGGTGGTAGTATAGCCGCATAGTTTTGTTGTACGAATGAATTCTTTTGGGTGAGAATCTTGTCCCGGAGTTTACCCTTTTTTTGTGAGCATTAAGGCCTTCAAGTGTCCCGAATCTATCAAGCTTCTTTCTCAGATATTCTATAAACAACCGCAATATGCCCAATAAGCTGGATAAGCGTGGCATTTTGCGCCTCACAAATCTCTGCGACCATCGCTTTGCGGTGGTCTTGGTCCCGTGCGTTTACTTTGATTTTAATGAGCTCATGGGCATTGAGAGCCTGATCGATTTCATCTTGCACTGATTGAGTGAGCTCTTTGGATCCGATTATAACAACAGGGTTGAGCTTGTGAGCTAGGCTGCGCAGTTCCATTAGTTTTTTCTTATTCATGATTATTGTATCAACGTATATGGATTAAAAAGGTGCCCATGGTAGCTTGTTTATAGCCTCTTTGCCATATAAAATGCCTTTCACTCGATACATTGAAGGTTTTACATGACATCATCAAGCAAGCGTTGGTTGAAAGAGCATTTCGCTGATAAATACGTTAAGCAGGCGCAAAGCGAGGGTTATCCGTCACGGGCAGCCTATAAACTACTAGAATTGCAGGAGAAGGATCGGTTTATTAAGCCGGGTATGACCGTGGTTGATTTAGGAGCTGCGCCGGGAGGCTGGTCTGTAGTTGCGCGTGATTTGGTGGGTGAGAGAGGGCATGTTATTGCGTTGGACATTTTGCCTATGGATCCTATC
This sequence comes from Gammaproteobacteria bacterium, assembly GCA_021774015.1. Classification (GTDB taxonomy): domain Bacteria; phylum Pseudomonadota; class Gammaproteobacteria; order Coxiellales; family Coxiellaceae; genus JAJFJO01. The sequence goes on along the minus strand of JAJFJO010000366.1, from coordinate 1,957 downwards.
CAGGGGGTCACAATTATCGAAGGTGATTTTAACGATGATGCTGTTTTGAAGGAGCTGCTGGATACGGTTGGAGATAAAAAAATAGACGTTGTGATTTCTGATATGGCGCCTAATTTTTCAGGTCAAAAAAGTGTTGATCAGCCGCGCTCCATGTATTTGCTTGACATTGCTTGGGACTGCGCGCGTCAGATTTTAAAGCCTGGAGGCTGTTTTTTAGCTAAAGTATTCCAGGGCGCGGGGTCGGATATGTTTTTAAAGCAACTGCGAACTCAGTTTAAATACGTCAGAATTCGCAAACCAGATGCTTCAAGAGCAAGATCTAGCGAAGTCTATGTATTAGGAAGAGAATTTATAGGGTATACTAATTAATTATTTTATATCAGTCCACTTATCGTGAGGTTTTTAGATTGAACGCAATGGTTAAAAATTTATTATTATGGTTGGTGATTGCAATTGTGCTGATCACTGTATTTAGTAACTTTGGTCCGCGTCATACGGGCTCGCAACAATATACCTATTCGCAGTTTATCAAGGCAGTGAGCGGTGGGCAGGTTGAGAATGTTGTTATACAAAATCGCACGATCCAGGGCATGACGAAGGATAATAAGCGGTTTACGACCTATCTTCCTCTGAATGATCAGTATCTCCTCAGCGAGCTGATTAAGAAGGGTGTTAATGTCAAAGGTGTGCCGCCTAAGCAGCAAAGCTTATTGATGCACATTATTATCAGTTGGGCTCCGTTCTTATTGTTGATTGCCGTGTGGATATTCTTTATGCGACAGATGCAGGGGGGTGGCGGAAAGGGCGGCCCGATGTCGTTTGGACGTAGTAAAGCTAAGTTGTTGGGTGAAGACCAGGTGAAAGTGACTTTTGCCGATGTCGCGGGTTGTGAAGAAGCAAAGGAGGAGGTCTCAGAACTGGTTGATTTCCTGCGAGACCCCAGCAAGTTCCAGCGACTTGGTGGCAAAATGCCGTGTGGTGTGCTGTTAGTCGGTTCGCCAGGTACGGGTAAAACGTTATTGGCTAAAGCAGTTGCCGGTGAGGCTAAAGTGCCTTTCTTTACGATTTCAGGTTCTGATTTTGTCGAGATGTTTGTGGGTGTTGGTGCTTCTCGTGTGCGTGATATGTTTGAGCAAGCAAAAAAACGTGCGCCTTGTATTATCTTTATTGATGAAATTGATGCGGTAGGTCGTCATCGTGGCGCAGGTTTAGGGGGTGGTCATGATGAACGTGAGCAAACATTAAACCAATTGTTGGTTGAGATGGATGGTTTTGAAGGTAAGGAAGGTGTGATTGTGGTAGCAGCCACCAACCGTCCTGACGTGTTAGACCCTGCATTATTACGCCCCGGTCGGTTTGATCGACAAGTGGTTGTGCCATTGCCTGACATTAAGGGTCGTGAAGAAATTCTAAAAGTTCATATGCGTAAAGTTCCTTTGGATGAAAACTCTAATGCCACGGTGATTGCTCGTGGTACTCCAGGTTTTTCGGGTGCTGATCTTGCGAATCTTGTGAATGAAGCCGCATTGTTTGCAGCGCGTGCTGGCAAGCGCCTTGTGGGCATGAATGAATTTGAGCAAGCTAAAGATAAAATCATGATGGGTGCGGAGCGCCGTTCCATGGTGATGGATGAGGATGAGAAAAAGCTTACTGCTTATCATGAAGCGGGTCACGCATTAGTGGGCTTGCATATGCCAGAGCACGATCCTGTATATAAGGTAACGATTATTCCGCGCGGCCGTGCATTAGGTGTCACTATGTTCCTGCCAGAAATAGATCGTTATAGTATGAGTAAGCTTCGCTTAAATTGTCAGCTGGCGAGTTTGTTTGGTGGTCGTGTTGCTGAGGAAATGATTTTTGGTGAAGATGCTGTGACCACAGGTGCTTCTAATGACATTGAGCGTGCAACTGAGATTGCTCGCAACATGGTAACGAAGTGGGGTTTGTCTGAAAAACT
>JAJFJO010000365.1 GCA_021774015.1 Gammaproteobacteria bacterium | reverse complement strand
ACATATTCATACCCATGGTTAGCTCCGCATTCGATAAGCCCTGATTGGAAAGTAGACTCTATCTTAACACTCCCAATGGTTTTCCCTTTTGTTTGGCAGTATTCTTTTATTTTTGGACAATTAGCGTAAGCTGCGAAGGATAGACTAAAAGCTAAAGTGAAGACTAGGGAAATGTACTTTTTCATAACGACCTCTTTTCTTGTAGAATAATTACCATTATAGAGGAAAATTTTGGAATTAGCACTCTTCAAAAAATAATATATTAGCAAAAGGCCATTGCTCTGAGCATTGACATCAATAGCTCAAGCTTGTAGTGTGTTTTACTGTTTTTATTAACAGGGAATGTGCAGTAAAGATGGGCAGCACAGTAGCTAAAAATAAGGATGGTGTTAGCGATAGCGTCAAAGGAAAAATTGCTTCTAAGCATCAGCATTCACACTTAAACCGACTTTGGAAAGCACGCCTGTTCGTCTGTTTTATTATGTTAGCGTTGGCATTTATCGGTCTAATCATTATGGACTTGCACAGTTCAGGCTATTGGGTCTATAGTCGCATCATGGCGCTGTCGTACGCAATTCTAAGCATTTGGTTGTTTTGGTATTGTCATCGTGGCGAACATAAAATTCATACAAGTACATTCTGGCATCAACTTTTGCATTGGTTGGGTCTAATGCTTGCTATTTACATCACATCATTGTTTGTAGACTCTGGTGTAATGGGTAGTGTGCAAGCGGGTTTAGTGACGTTGATTTTATTGGCATTGGCTGTTTTTCTTGCGGGTGTTTACACTAGTGCAGCTTTTATGTTTATCGGTGTGACGTTGATGGTGTTTGCAGGTGCTGCGTCATATGTTGAAGCTTATTTATCTGTCATGATGATTCCTCTATTTCTAGTGGTAGCCGGTATTGTTTATCTTATTATGCTGTATGAAAAAAGGAAGGCGAAGAAATCGTGATAAAAAAACTTAAATGGATGCTTGTGGTAGCGCTTAGTGTGAGCTGTTTTTCTGTTATGGCAAAATCGGTTGATTATAGTCAGTATACAATCAGGGCAGGTATTAACACGCTGCTTAACCAATTTAATAAAGCGCATGGTGGTAACCTTAGTATCGGTTTAATGGTTCAATCCATGAAAAATCATCAAACATTATATGCCCGCCGCTCAACGTTCTTATTTACTCCTGCCAGTGTGCAAAAATTATTTACTGCAGCTGCCGCATTATCTTATTTAAAACCCAGCTACCGATTTACAACGCAGGTTTTAACAACCGGCAGTGTGGTTGGTGGTGTGCTTAAGGGAAATGTCTATATTAAATTCACCGGTGATCCTGAATTGAAGGCAAAGGATGTAAGTCAATTGCTTAGCAAGCTTAAGAATCAGGGTATTAGAACGATTGATGGGCGCGTCTATATTGATAATACGGATTACAACCACGTGCCTTATCCGCCAGGCTGGATTTGGGATGATTTGAGTTATAGTTTTGCTGCGCCACTGGACACCATTATTATTAATCGCAATAAATTTACGTTACATTTTTATCCGGCTAAAACGTTAGGTGCACATCCAATATTGAAGGCGGATTTGCCGATGGGTGTTGCTCACTTTGCAAATCATATGATTACGACAAGCACGTATCGAAAAAAGTGCCCGTTGGTTATTTATAGTGACGACCTTAATAACTATACATTGGGTGGTTGTTTGACACAGCGTTATAAAAAGCAGCGTCGAACATTAGCGATTCGTGATGTGCTGAAGTTTACTAAGGCGCTAGTTAAACAGCAATTGCAAAAAAACGGGATTGCTTATGGCAGGCGTGTTGCTGTGAAAAAAGCGCCAAGAGAGGCTAGCGTAATCGCAGTGCATTACTCACCGGTTTTGAAGAAAATATTAAAAGAAATGTTGAAAGACTCGGATAACTTGACCACCAACTCATTGTTTAAAAAATTAGGTGAAACGTATTTTCGCTCTGCAGGTACTTGGCAAAATAGTTTGCGTGCATTAGAAAAAATTCTAGCACCGTTAACTGGAGTTAATTTCAAACAAAATTTAATGGCAGATGGTGCGGGTTTATCTCGTTACAATTTAGTGTCGCCAAAACAGCTCAGCCAGTTGCTATATTATATTTTTCACAGCTCAATTGTTAGTGGTCCTTTAATTCATTCGCTGCCCATTGCTGGAAAAGATGGTACTTTAGCGTGGCGCTTATTAGAGTTTGGTCGGGGTGCACGTATCCGTGCTAAAACCGGATCGATGACGGGTGTAACGTCTTTGGCGGGGTTTGTGCGCAGCAAGCACAATGGTAATGTATCCTTTGTTATTATGATTAATGGCTTTGTAAAACCGCGTAAGCCTTATATTAAATTAGAAAATGATATTTGTGCGTTATTGGTAAGTGCGCAAGGTTCTCAACATGGATAAATACGCGGTCATTGGACACCCAGTTAAACATAGTTTATCTCCAAAAATTCACAGCGAGTTCGCTAAGCAATGTGGGCATGATATTGAGTACACTATTCTTGAATCACCTTTGGATGGTTTTTCAGATACAGTGAAAAATTTTATTGCAAGCGGTGGCAGGGGTTGTAATGTGACATTGCCATTTAAAATTGAGGCATTTGAGCTGGCTGATACACATAGCGACTTAGCAAAAGAGGCTGGCGCTGCTAATACGCTGCAGTTTTTAGAGGATGGAACTGTGTATGCAGACAGCACTGACGGCACGGGTATTACACAAGACATCACCAATAATATGCACTACCCCTTGCGAGCGAAAAAAATCTTAATTCTAGGTGCGGGTGGTGCGGCACGTTTAATCGTTGGGCCCATCTTAGCTCATGCGCCATCGCAAGTTTTTGTTGCTAATAGAACGGAACAAAAGGCGATTGATATCGCGAATGATTTTGCAAGCAAGGGCATGATTATAGGGGTTGGTTTTGACGCATTAGAGGGTCACGCCCCCTATGATTTAATTATTAATGCAACTAGCGCAGGCTATACAGGGAATGAAATTAATTTGCCAGCAAGTCTTATTGGCGAACACACTTGGTGTTATGATTTAATGTACGGCAAGCAAGGCGCGCCTTTTTTAGAGTGGGCGAAACAGTTTAATCCACAGTGTTGTATTGATGGTTTGGGTATGTTGGTTGAACAAGCGGCCGCATCGTTTTATGTGTGGCGTGGCGTGTATCCGGAAACTAAGCCAGTGATTGAGTTGTTACGCAGTGGGTCTTAATAAATAGGCCGTACCCAGGGGTGCATTTTTTTAATGGCTGCAGGCAAAGCGTGAAGCACATGTTTGGCTTGGTGATGAGTCTGAAAATGCCCGTACCCTAATATATACCATGTTTTGCCTTTATATTGCGTAGTGATAATCCGTGCTTGTTGTTGCAAATGCTGTGCTTGGATAAGGCGCTGCAGGCCCTTTGGACTGTTGCTACTCATTATCTGTAAAACATAGGCTTTCTTCATGGCGGAATGTTTCATTGACTGCCTGGGGTGTTTTTTCACAATGAGTTTTAAAGTGGGAGGGCTTGCTAATTGTTTTGATGGTTTTTTTAGATTTTTTACAACCCCTACTTTTTTCTTAATAATACTTTGTTTGACTGGAGCTGTGTCAGGAAATGTTTTGGCGATATCTTTTTTTGCCTGTTTGAGTTGCTGTGTTAATGTATCTAGCGTTTGGGTGGCGCTGGGTTCCCATTGTGTGCGTATTTTTTTAGAGCTCGGGTCTGCTTGCTTAGAACTAACTTTGCTCGGCACGGGTAATTGGACCGCTGGTTGTGAGAAAATTTTAGGTGGATTGATTTTAGAATACTCTGAGTTGTTGAAAAACCAGCTCATAAAAAAGCACAATATAATAAGGCCAACAACAGCGATTAGCTTGACACTGTGTTCTTCAAGAATTTTATCAATGACTGAACCAACGGTGTGTTTGGAGCTTGATAGATTGCTATCTTCTGATTGTTTATTATCATCTTTGGGCGTATTCATGTATGTGTCACTTGCTGAGTATTTGAATAAGTTGGTTTTCGTTAGCTTCTTCGTATATAGCAGCCGAGCCGATCGATTGTATCAGCACCAAGCGCAATGTATTGTTTAATATTTTTTTATCATTCCACATGGCAGCAAGCATGGTTTGAGGGTCAATGTCGCTGGGCAAATCGATGGGGAGGTGAGCCTTTTTTAATAGAGCAAGAATGCGGCTATGTTCATCTTCATTCAGCCAACCAATACGCGCAGACAAATCTGCAGCTAAACGTGTCCCTATCGCGACAGCTTCGCCATGCAAGCAGGCTTCATATCCTAGGTTTTGTTCAATGGCGTGCCCAAAAGTATGCCCTAAATTGCAGTAAGCACGCACACCATGCTCGCGCTCATCTTGCATTACAATATTTTTTTTTATAAGGCAGGCATGCTCGATAGTATAAATAAGTTCATCTGGTTTTTGTTGGAGCACGGCATCAATATGTTTTTCCAGCCACGTGAAAAACTCACCATCCCAAATAATAGCCGCTTTAATAATCTCAGCAAGGCCGGCAATAAATTCACGCTCATCTAATGTTTTTAGTGTTGTGATATCGGTTATTACGGCTTGTGGCTGATGAAATGCACCAATTAAATTTTTCCCTGCGGGATGATCAACGGCCGTTTTGCCACCAATAGACGCATCAACCTGTGATAGTAGAGTTGTTGGAACTTGAATAAATGCAACGCCCCGCTGAAAGCATGCGGCAGCGAAGCCTGTCATGTCCCCTACTACGCCACCGCCTAATGCAATTAATGTGGTATCGCGATGATGGCCCCCTCCTATTAAGGTATCTAAAATGTGTGACCAGTGTTCTAGTGTTTTATATTGCTCACCATCGGGCAGGATGACATGATCAACTTGATACTGTGATAGGCTGCTTTTTAAGGTATCCAAATAATATTCGGCGATGGTGTCATTGGTGACAATCATCACTTGTGTGCTAATAATATGTTTTGAGAACAGTGGTTCAGAGTTGAGTAAATCTTTACCCATATAAATAGGGTATTGACCGTGTTGATGAGTGACAGGAATAGTTATCATTATTTCGTCGTTGTTTCGTTGGGTGTGGTTTTCTTAAGTTTTGTAATATCGTTGATGATGCATTCTACAATTTTATTCGGGCTGAGCCTGTCTGTGTCATACGTTAAATCTGCCATACTCTCATAAATAGGCTCGCGTTCCTGATTAATATGCCGCAATGCAGCTTCCCGATCGTCAACTTCTTCGATTAATGGACGGCCCCCTTTGCGGCGAGCAGTACGACTAAGTTGTTCTTCCAAGGACACTTTAAGATAAACGACCATTCCTGTATTTTGTAATGGTTCTCGGCTGCTGGGGGTGATGATTGCGCCACCGCCAGTGGCGAGTACGATATTATGTAGTTGAGTAAGGTCCGCAATGACTTCAGCCTCACGCTTACGAAATCCAGCTTCTGTTTCCACTTCAAATATCCAGCTTACGGACACCCCTGTTCGTTCAGTGATCACAATGTCTGAGTCATAAAACGTTCGATGCGTACGTTTTGCCAGCAATTGACCAACGCTGGTTTTGCCTGCACCCATGGGACCGATAAGATAAATGTTGTGTTCTTTTGACATGCGGTATTAATACACATTTATCCTAACTGCTGCAAGTGTATTTGGTCATTTTGGCAAAACCAATGTTGGTGTGATGAAAATCAGTAGTTCCCGCTGTCGGTGTGTCGCTTCGCGTTGCCGAAACAATGCACCTAGTAAAGGGATTCTACTTAAAATAGGTACGCCCTCATGTTGGCGACCTTGGGTTGTTTGATAGATGCCGCCTAACACGATGGTTTGTTGATTTTTGATGAGAGCTTGGGTGCTGAGATGTTGCGTATCGATCGCCGGCACACCTTGTACGGTAAAGCTACTCACTTTATCTTGGTTCATGTCTATATTGAGTAAAATACGTTTGTCAGGCATTACTTGAGGTAACACTTTGAGCTTCAAAACTGCTTTTTTAAACGTTACGCTGGTGGCGCCGCTGATAGTAGCTTGTTGATACGGCACTTCCTCGCCGGTTTCTATAACGGCAGGGTGTTGGTTGGAAGCAACCAACTCGGGTTTTGATATGGTTTTCGCGTAGCCTTCTTGTTCTAGCGCGTTAATTTTCATTTGCAGCATGGAGTTGTCTTGCAGTTTAACAAGCGGGATA
>JAJFJO010000364.1 GCA_021774015.1 Gammaproteobacteria bacterium | reverse complement strand
CCGATCAATACAGCAATTGCAAGATTCGTTAACACAGTAATCAACGTAACCACAACAATAATTAAGGCATCCTTGAATGGTATTTGCTTAATGAAACGAAACGTAGCCCATTCAAACGTTTCATACACCACCATAAACATCACACCAACCAATGCTGCCAATGGAATAATTTTAATAATTGGCCAAGCACCCAAAATAAACACCAACAAAAACACACCGGCGACAATGCCTGATAAACGGCCACGACCACCGGAAGTGATGTTAATCATACTCTGCCCTATCATGGCGCAACCACCCATGGTTTTAAAACAACCCGATACAATATTCGCTACACCCTGAGCAATACATTCACGATTACCATGCCCGCGAGTATGGGTGCGTTCATCAATCAGAGAGAGTGTCATCAGTGATTCTGACAAACCAATAATCGACAAAACAAGTGCATAAGGCACAATCACGCTGATTGAGTGCCAATTTAATGTTAAGTCCGGTAATGCTGGGTGAGGAAAACTGAGTGTTGATGCGCCTCGCATCATGTCTTCTACAGTGCGTATATGCACACCATGAAAATGCTGTAGCAACTGTACAAACACGGTGACGACAATAATGGCTGTTAATGGCCCAGGAATTGCTTTAGTCAATTTAGGCAAATAATGCGTGATTAGCATGGCAATGACAACCAATCCGATCATCCAGTAGAGTGGTGAGCCTTGCAACCAAGCTGTGGCACCATGACTGGCAGTCAATTTAAACTGATGTAACTGCGCTAAAAAAATCACGATAGCAAGGCCATTCACAAAACCTACCATGACAGGTTTGGGCATCATACGAATAAATTTGCCTAGTTTAAATACGCCCATTAAAATTTGGAACACACCAGTTAAGATCACTGTCGCAAACAACAGCTCCAACCCATTGTGATGGCCACTAACAATGGAGACCATCACAATCGCCATAGAACCTGTCGCACCAGAAATCATACCTGGGCGCCCACCAATCACAGCCGTAATCAAACACATAAAAAATGCAGCATATAAACCCACAAATGGCGATACGCTGGCAACCAGCGCAAAAGCAATGGCCTCGGGAATCAAGGCAAGCGCAACGGTGAGGCCAGACAGCGAGTCCTTGATAGCATCACCTCGCTCAGGGATGAAGAATCTCTTGATGCTTTGCAGTGTAATCATAATAAATAGCCGTTAATAAGTATAAAGGCAGCCATATTACAGGTAGTTTATTAAGATAGCATTAAGGAATGTGGTTTTAAAAAGGGAAAAATTCAGCTAAGTACAAAGGCATATATTGAAATTTGGATTCAACATCAGTATGAAGATTTTTAGCGCTCATCACTACGCGATATTTGGGGTGGTATTTATCCTCAAACACTTTTAAACTTTTCGCACGCGCTACCCAGCCCGACTTCACTTCAACGGGTATAATCTCCGTATTAACCTCAAGTAAAAATTCCACCTCAGATGTGTTTTCTGCCCAGCTATATAACCCAGAGGAAGAAGCAAAATTAAACGCCTGCGCTACAAAATTCTCTGCAAAGAACCCCTTGTAAGAACCATAATCATATTTAAGAATTGTGGCAGGGTTAATGTCACTTAGCGCCCCCAACAAGCCCACATCGAATAGAAATAGTTTAAATGCATTGTCTTTTACATAGGCCTTAAAGGGCAAAGCAGCTTTATTAATAATGCCTACTTTTAAAATCAAACCGGCAGATTCTAACCAGTCTAGAGCATCTACTAACCTAGCATAACGATCAACACCTGGAATAACACCTTTAAACTTGAATTTCTTATTCTGTATTAATTTATTGCTGCTGACTGAGGCTTAACGCCTGCACAATACTGCCTGGATCAAGGCTTGCATCAAAAATAGATGCCAGCTGAGGGTCCTTCTCGAAATTAAAGTAATGATACGCTGGGTAATGCGCACGAGCGAAGCCTAAGAGCTCATAGGTTTTGCCAACCTACCTAGCCCCCTTTAAAATCAATGAGTTACGATAACTAGAACTCTTCCAAGAAAGCAATTTTTGTCGAATTAATCTTTTCATATTTAAGAAATAGCAGATTATACATTTTTTACTAGCAATTTATGTATGTTTTATACATTTTTTGCTAGGAAAAAATGTCTATTTTGTACATTTTTTATGAGCAATAAAAGAGCAATGCATCTATAAACGATATTTTTAAGCAGATATAATAGCCTATTTTTCCCGTTCGTGATAAAAATAGAAGAAATGGGGCTTTCCAGAGAGATTTATCCCGCTCGGTACATTTTCTTGTTTCTTGCGCTCACTTCTGCTATTTTGTATCGTACGGTAAAAAAATCATCCTGGAAAACGTAATTTAGCGCGTTTATCTAGCGTGACATGCGGCGTACTCAAAAGTTACGTGATTATCTTACTGGTAATAAGCCGCTTTTTGAGATAGCTAGATGAATCAAAATGTTGCGCTGGGAGGCGTGATTCAACTGCGTTTCCTAGGATTATGCATAATGACTGAGAATATTAATAAAGATCGCCAATCTAATGAGGTAAAGTCAGCTAATGCGTTTGGTGGCACCCTTCGCGCTCAGAGAAAGAAACAAAAGTTAACCTTAAGCGATGTCTCTAATTTTTCTCGTCTTAGCATACGCTTTCTATCAGAATTAGAGCGCGGCAAGAAAACAGCGGAGCTCGGTAAAGCGCTTGAAGCTGTGAAGCTGATGGGGCTAGAAATAATTATTCAACCACGTGGCACTCAACAGTTGCTGCTGCGACAAGCTAGGCTACAACAAACAGAGAAAAAAAAATGAGTGATGGCGAACACTTATATGTTTGGCACAACCAAAACCTT
>JAJFJO010000363.1 GCA_021774015.1 Gammaproteobacteria bacterium | reverse complement strand
CCTTATACCCCAATAAAGACGCTGCTTTAAACCAAAAAAACATCGTTATGTTATTAGAACTTATCGTACAAAAAGATGCGAGCTTACCGTATTTTACCCCATAGCTTTTGCACATATAGTACTGTCTATCAACTGTTCTGGGAGATATCTTATGCACCTTGATGCTGCAACACTACTTGCCGATAGTAGTACTCGATATATTGCTAATGTGTACTATAACGGTTCCATTGAACATCATATGTCTGGCAACACACCCAGTACATTAGTCGCTAAATTGCACCTGATGATCAGCACAATGCACTCTGGCTGGTCTGGGGATATTATTGATCAGCATGACAGCAAAACCATTCACCGTTGCTCATACCAAGCACCTGAATAAAAACAGTATCAAATGATTTCTATGAGTAGAAGCACTATTTTTCTCTTATAAAATACAATTGATGGTTAATGAACCCCTTTGTTCCATAAAACGGATCTTCTTGGCCGCGATGCCGGAACCGGTATATCCATTCCTTGCTTACGCATTTTTGCTAGCTTATAGCGCAACGTACGAGGACTTAGGCTTAGCAGCTCAGCGGCTTTTGTTCGATTACCTTTGGTGCGATGCAACACACTCATAATAAGAGAATATTCCTGATCTTTTAAACCAACAATTTCAGCAGAACGGCTCGGCAAATCAGGTGAAATTGATATTGTCTGCAGGTCAGCATTCAATAAAAAGTTTGCTTGATCCAATCGAACACCTGGCTGCATAATCAATGCATGCTGTATCACATCATCCATTTCACGTTCATTTCCCGGCCAAGCATATTCAGTTAACGCTCGTTTAGCTCTAGCTGACAAATAGGGTGTTGTACGATTTACCCTGCTTGCATGATAATGAATTAAATAGTTTGCCATTGGTATAATATCCAGTGGACGTTCGCATAGTGGTGTCCAGTGGATAGATGAAGCATTTAATTTATAATACAAATCTTCTCGGAAATGCTGAGTTATAATTTTTTTCTGTAAATTACAGTGTGATGTGGCAATGACACGCACATTAAGGCTGACGCTATGCCTACCTCCTAAGCGCTTAACTTTACCCCTTTTCAATATTTGCACCAATTTTTCCTGTAACTGCAGTGACATTCCTGAAATATCATCTAGCAACAATGTACCGCCTTGTGCTTGCTCAAATTTTCCTGCATACGACGTTTGTGCCCCTGGAAGTGCACCTTGCTCATAACCCAGCAAATTAGCTTCTAGCATTCGCTCTGGGGTGAGCGCACAATTAATAGCAATAAACGGTTGATCCATACGATCAGAATGGTCATGAATATAATGCGCAATTACTTCTTTACCAGCACCATAGTCACCACCAATTAATACGGCGACATGACTAGGAATAGCTACTTGAATTAATGATAAAGCCAGGGGGCTGTCAAAGCTTTTTTGGGTTGCTGTCATCTTAGGCGCTTTTTCTTTTCTATCGAAAAACTTTTGTTGCAACGTATGTAATAAAGTTTGACGAGTAGATTTTTGGATATCACCGCTCTGCTCCAGTAAATTTAATGATAACTTTTCTCCATTTTTCTTTTCATCTATCACCATAACCACAGGAATGTGAATGGCTTGCTGCTCAAGTTTTTGTATCATGGCCTGATTATCCATAGTGCTAACAGCAACAATAGCATCGGAGGTATTGTTTGCTAAGATGGCATTGAGATCCATACTATGATCAACCACTCCATAGCTATAACCTGCTGAGCTTAATAAGTTAATAATGCCGTTATCGCCATCCTGATCATCAATGATCAGTATATTTCTTGCTTCCATGTCTCTACCCTTAAAAAATGTCGTTACTATCTTTAGCAATGCAAGAAACAGGCCAATAATTAGGGAGAGTCATGCTGTATAAAATAATGACGCAGTATCACTTTTTTTAACACGTTACGGTTTTTTCTGAATATGACTGATGTTTTGAAGGTGATAGATTTAGGCGGAGTGCTTAACATGGCAAAAAACGCCACATATAATCGACATGAAATTGACAGTTAATTGGTAGGAAAGGCAGCCAAATAGAGCAATCCAGTAGCACGCATAAAGTGGGCTTTGATAATAACGGCCAAGTCCAAAATCTCCTGCAAATTCTCATTCTCCAATTCTCTCAGCAATCGGTCATTGATGCCACATTGTCAATCATTGGCTGAGGTTCCTTACGAACCTGAATATCTTTAGATTAGAAGTAAGCATCTCAGAAACGATAGGTCAACCTTTGTAAGCAATTTGATCTGCAGTTAAATTCCATGGTAGTAATGCGGTGTAACCTTCTTGTGTTTTGCAAAGCGGCAGTCGTTCTAACATATATCTTAAATACGCATGTTCTGTTATAGAAGGATTGACCACCCGCCACTTTAAAAGAAAAATAATTTGCCATTACTTCGCACCCCTGCTGTTACACCACTTTTTAGGTTACCCTAAGTGCACACCATCTTTTGGGGTATATCAAGCGCGGCCTATTTCACACCAATAAAGAATAGGTTAAATAGTTTCTAAAACCCGCTGCTCGCGCTTCGCATAATGCGTTTCAACATATTGCTCAATTAAACTTTTGTATTCTGCCGCGATATTATCGCCGCGTAAAGTTGCTGCTTTTTGCCCATCTATAAATACCGGCGCTATGGGTGCCTCACCCGTTCCCGGCAAACTAATCCCAATATTTGCATGCTTGCTTTCACCCGGGCCATTCACCACACAACCCATTACGGCTAATGTCATTTCTTCAACACCAATATATTTTTTGCGCCATTCGGGCATTTTGGTGCGAATAAAAGTATCTACATCGCTTGTCAGCTCACGGAAAAACGTGCTGGTCGTTCTGCCACAACCAGGACATGAGGTGATCATCGGCTCAAATGATCGTACGCCCAACGTTTGTAAAATTTGTTGCGACACACGCACTTCATTAGCGCGCGATGCGCCCGGCTCAGGTGTTAACGACGTGCGAATCGTGTCACCAATACCTTGCTGCAATAACACGCCCATACCAATGCTTGATGCAACAATCCCTTTACTGCCCATTCCTGCTTCTGTTAATCCTACATGCAATGCGTAAGAACAATGCTCCGCTAGCATTTGGTACACGGCAATGAGGTCTTGAACATTAGAAGTTTTACAAGACACTACTATTTTATTGGGACTTAAACCTTGCGCTTCTGCTGCCTTAGCACTCGTTACCGCAGACTCTACTAATGCTTCGCGTAATACTTCTTGTGAGGATTTTGGGTTGGGAGATTTCGCATTCTCATCCATCATTTGAGTCGCTAGCGTTTTGTCTAAACTCCCCCAGTTAACGCCAATGCGTACGGGCTTATTATATTCGATCGCCGCATCAATCATCATCTTAAATTGATCGCTTTTCTTTTTGCCAAAGCCCACGTTGCCTGGATTAATGCGATATTTTGCTAACGCTTTAGCGCAGTCAGAATATTCAGTTAGGAGGCGATGACCATTATAGTGAAAGCAACCAACCAGAGGAACATAACAACCCACTTTATCGAGCTCTTTACGAATGCTCGCAACGGCCTGGGCTGCTTCATCGGTGTTGACCGTTATCCGTACGAGCTCTGAGCCTGCTTGAGCTAGTAGTTTTACCTGCTCTACGGTAGCGGCAACATTAGCTGTATCGGTGTCTGTCATTGACTGCACCACTACAGGTGCCCCACCCCCAATGGTAATATGGTCGACTGCAACAGCTAAAGTCTTATGGCGTGGTATCGTATAGGGTGGCATAGTCAGTCCTCATTTCTATGAGGGCACTATACCAGCCAAAGACGCTATTTTCTAGATGCCAGTATGCCAGAGCTAACAGCATGTTTTTGAAGGTGCTTATAGCAAACCCAGCAAAAAACGTGCCTTTAGAAAGCCGGCGGTTTTAAATCGCTTGCTCGCGCGCGCGGTTCTGAGTCAAACATGTGCGTGATTTTAAAATGTCGCTTGCTCGCGCGCGCGGTTCTGAGTCAAACATGTGCGTGATTCCAAAATGTCGCTGGCTCACGCGCGCGGTTTTAAAACAAGCGCCGTCCACAGATGGACGTTCTTATCTATTAGCACAATATATTACTCACGGAGCTCGCGGCGCAAAACCTTACCTACATTGGATTTGGGCAGCTCATCACGAAACTCTATAATTTTCGGTATCTTATAGCCCGTTAAACTCTCACGACAAAAACCAATAACATCTGAGTCAGATAGATTTGGATTATCTTTTACAATAAAGGCCTTTATTGCTTCACCTGTTTTCTCATGAGGCACACCGATCACCGCTGCCTCTAATACATCCTGATGCGATACTAAAACTTCTTCCACTTCATTCGGGTACACATTAAAACCAGACACGAGAATCATGTCCTTAAGACGATCGACAATATAAACAAATCCTTTATCATCAACACGTGCAATATC
>JAJFJO010000362.1 GCA_021774015.1 Gammaproteobacteria bacterium | reverse complement strand
CATTCACACTACTCCAAGTTCTTTTAGTCACAAAAAAGCGGCTTAGGATAACGCCCAAGCCCCTAAAAATCAAGTTATATCGGCGAACAATATGTACGCCTTCATTTAGTCTCCCGATTAAACCAGGAAACCGTCAATATCACCCTTGGCGCTGTTTATGGCGCGGATCTGTACAGATCACGCGAATAACGCCTTTCCGCTTAATAATCTTACAGTTACGACAAATTGCCTTTACAGATGCTCTCACTTTCATTATTCGTCTCCACTTACTAGCGCATATACTCCAGCGCATTAACCTCCCCAAAATGCCAGCAGCTCATTTTGAGAACAGCAATATTACCTGATTAATCCCATTTTGGAACCCTTGATCTTAGATTTTTTCATCAAAGATTCATATTGGTGGCTCATTAAGTGCGCCTGCACCTGAGCCATAAAGTCCATGATCACAACAACGATGATCAAGAGCGATGTCCCACCGAAGTAGAAAGGGACATTCCAGGCCATAATTAAAAACTGGGGTAGCAGAGCAACCAAGGCTAAGTAAATAGACCCAACCACTGTGAGACGAGTCATTACACTATCTATATATTGTGCGGTTTGCTCACCAGGACGTATGCCAGGGATAAAAGCACCTGATTTCTTCAGGTTATCTGCTGTTTCTTTCGGATTGAAAACCAAGGCTGTATAGAAAAAACTAAAGAAAATTACAGCACTAGCAAATAATATCATATAGGCTGGCTGCCCAAATGATAATGCTAAGGAAACATCATTTAACCACCCAAACCCTTTGGTAGTACCGAAGAAACGAGCTATTGCAGCTGGAAACAAGATAATCGCTTGAGCAAAAATCGGTGGGATAACACCAGCCATATTGATTTTTAAAGGTAAGTGGCTAGTTTGCGCAGCATACATTTTGCGGCCTTGCTGGCGCTTAGCGTAGTTAATTGTGATGCGGCGCTGAGCCCGCTCAAAGTACACCACAATCACGGTCACAGCAACGACAAGCAGAATTAAGAGAATGAGCGTAAGCATCTTCATCTGCCCCTGTCTAACCTGTGTCAACACCTGTGCGATAGCTGAAGGAAGTCGTGCAACAATACCCGCAAAGATAATCATGGAGATACCATTGCCTATGCCACGCTCTGTCATTTGTTCACCTATCCACATAATGAACATGGTGCCAGTAACCAATGTAATAACAGTTGTGCAGTAAAAACTGATACCTGGGTAAATAGCAAATCCACCCGATACTAAGTATTTGGCAGCACCTAAAGACTGCACTAAAGCCAGAATTAAGGTGAAATAACGCGTATATTGGTTCATCTTACGACGACCCGCCTCACCTTCTTTTTTAAGCTGCATTAGTTTTGGAGAAATAGTTCCATACATTTGAATAATAATGGAAGCAGAGATATAAGGCATGATACCCAAGGCAAAGATGGTCATTCGGCTTAGTGCACCACCAGAGAACATATTAAACATGCCAAGCAAGCCGCTCTCATGCTGAGCAAACCAAGTCGCTAGTTTAGCTGGGTCAAGCCCTGGAACGGGTATATATGAACCCAAACGATAGACCAGTATCCCTATTAATACGAACAACAAACGCTGGCGTAATTCTGACAAACCACCGGATGTTAGTCCTGCTCCAAGCTTTGCTTTTGCCATCTAGTCCTCGATAACCTTGCCGCCAGCAGCTTCGATCGCTGCACGAGCACCCTTAGTTGCTTTCAAGCCTTTCACAGTAACAGGTTTATCAATAGTACCCGATACAATCACTTTAACTCGTTTAATACGACTATTAATAAGATTAGCTTCTTCAAGAGCCTTAAGGTCAATCGTATCTGTATTCATTTTAGCGAGTTCTGATAACCGAACTTCAGCCGTGATCAATGCCTTACGAGAATTGAAACCAAATTTAGGTACACGGCGATGCAAAGGCATTTGCCCACCTTCAAAACCTAGCTTGTGATAACCACCTGAGCGTGAGTGCTGACCTTTGTGCCCGCGACCACACGTTTTACCCAATCCGCTACCTATTCCACGCCCAACACGCTTAGCATTTTGCTTTGCGCCCTGTGCTGGATGTAAATCATTTAAACGCATGACTACACTTCCTCAACTTTTAGTAAATAAGACACTTTATCAATCATGCCTCGATTAGATGATGTATCCGCAACCTCAACTGTATGGTTTATGCGGCGTAGACCTAAACCTTGAACGCACTTCATATGATTCGGTTTACGACCATATTTACTACGAACTAAAGTAACTTTTAATTTTTTTTCAGCTGCCATGACTAGTCTTCCAAAATTGCTTCTACTGATTTGCCACGCTTTGCAGCAGTGGATTCCGGGGTTTGCATGCTCTGCAAGCCTTTAATCGTCGCTTGTACCACATTAATAGGGTTGGTTGAGCCAATGCATTTAGCTAACACATTTTCAACACCCATCACTTCAAATACAGCACGCATCGCATTACCAGCAATGATGCCCGTACCTTCAGAGGCTGGCAACATAATAACATTGCTAGCGCCATGTCTAGCATTAACTTTGTGCTGCAGTGTATTGCCCTTCAAATGAATCTGTACCATATTGCGGCGAGCAGCTTCTGTTGCTTTCTGGATGGCTAAAGGCACTTCACGCGCTTTACCGCGACCAAAGCCAACCTTACCTTCACCGTCACCTGCCACTATAAGTGCAGAAAAGCCAAACTTACGGCCACCTTT
Source organism: Gammaproteobacteria bacterium (assembly GCA_021774015.1). Taxonomy (GTDB): domain Bacteria; phylum Pseudomonadota; class Gammaproteobacteria; order Coxiellales; family Coxiellaceae; genus JAJFJO01. Next base: position 7,158 of record JAJFJO010000362.1, on the reverse strand, counting down.
AACAACTTTCGCTGTACGATTTACACCAACTAGTTTCTCTTGAATACCATCACTAGTTGAGTCGACATTACCTTGACGCATAAGAAATCACCTTTACTTAAAAATCCAAACCACCTTCACGCGCAGCATCAGCAAGTGCTTTTATGCGGCCGTGATATTTATACCCAGAACGATCGAAACCAATTTTTTTGATTCCAGCATCAATCGTCCGTTTGGCTACAAGTTTACCCACCAATGCAGCAGCATCAATGTTACCGCCATGTTTCAGGCTATCCTTCAGCTCTTTATCCACGGTAGAAGCTGATGCAAGCACCTTGCTGCCGCAAGGAGTAAAAACTTGAGCGTAAATATTATTTGAAGAACGGCGGACACTTAAACGTGGCACACCAAGTTCTTGTAGTTTTGCACGTGTGCGACGCGCTCTCTGAAGGCGCGCTTTATTTTTATTAATCATTTTTTCTTACCTTCTTTCCGTACGATATGCTCACCTTCATAACGTATGCCTTTACCTTTATAAGGTTCGGGCGGGCGTACAGCACGAATGTTAGCAGCCACCTGAGCGACAGCTTGTTTATCAGCACCTTTTAACACTATCTCAGTTTGAGCTGGTGTCTCAACAGTAATACCTTTTGGCATGTCAATAACAACCGGGTGTGACATACCCACCGTTAAATCCAGTTTACTACCTTGTGCTTTAGCCCGATAACCAACACCAACAAGAATTAATTTTTTAGTAAACCCTTCACTAACACCAACAACCAAATTATTGATTAATGCACGCATCGTACCCGACAATGCATTAGATTCTCTCGAATCATTAGCAGCTGCCACTTTAAGCTCTTGCTCGTCTTGAACCACTTTAACAGCAGGATGTACGTGTAAACTCATTTCACCTTGCTTACCTTTTACAGTGATGTCCTGACCTGCTAGTTTGATTTCTACACCAGATGGGATAGGAATCGGATTTTTTGCAACGCGACTTGCCATTACTCTTCCCCTAACTTACGTAACAGATGACTTCGCCACCTTGACCTAATTTGCGAGCTTCTTTATCACTCATCACACCTTTAGAGGTAGAAATGATTGCAATGCCAAGGCCGTTTTTGACCTTTGGTAGCTCATCTTTCGCTTTGTAAATACGTAGGCTTGGGCGACTCACACGATCAATCGTATCAATTACCGGCTTGCCTTCGTAATACTTCAAGTTGACAACCAATGTGGGCTTGCCAGCATCTGTATCCATAGCGCAATCGTTAATATAGCCTTCGGCCACCAACACATCAGCTATTGCCTTTTTAACACTAGAATAAGGCATACGAACATCTTGTTTTGCAACCATGAGCGCATTACGAATTCGTGTACACATATCAGCTATTGGATCTTGCATTGTCATTTTTGCTAACTCTCTCTAATCTATGTTACCAACTGGCCTTGCGCAATCCAGGCACATCGCCACGCATTGTCGCTTCACGTAAATGAATACGGCAAAGACCAAACTTTCTTAGTGTGCCATGAGGGCGGCCACACGCACGGCAACGCTCACGCAACCGAATAGGATTTTCATTACGACGACGCTTCTGCAACTTCTCTAAAGCTTCATCACGTTCTTCATCAGAGCCCGTACGAATAGTTTCTTTAAGAACCTTACGTGTGTTAGCAGCTAACTCAACCAGTCGCACTCTTTTTAAGTTACGTTGAATTGCACTTTTCTTCGCCATATTAAAAAATCCTCAGTTTAATCTTTTAATGGAAAGCCAAACGCTTTTAATAGAGCGCGAGCTTCCTCATCATTTTTTGCACTAGTGGTAATAGTAACGTCTAAACCACGAATAGCATCAATTTTATCGTAGTCAATTTCCGGGAATACGATTTGTTCTTTAATGCCTAAGCTATAGTTACCACTGCCATCAAAAGCTTTACTACTAAAGCCACGAAAGTCACGAATACGAGGTGCAACAATTGAGATAAAGCGATGTAAAAATTCATACATCTGCTTATTACGTAATGTTACTTTACACCCTATAGGCCACCCATCACGAACCTTAAAACCAGCAATAGATTTTCTGGCCAAAGTGATCACCGGCTTTTGCCCTGCAATTAAAGACATATCTTCTGTTGCCTTCACGAGGATTTTTTTATCCGTCAGTGCTTCGCCTAGACCCATGTTTAAGGTGATCTTCGTAATACGCGGCACTTCCATCACACTGCTATACTCAAATTGCTTATGCAGTGCTGGAACGATCTCTTTTCTGTATACTTCTTGCAAAGCTACCATCTTCATACTTCCAAATTAAATATCGACATTTTCGCCATTTGATTTAAAACAACGAACCTTTCTTCCATCTTCAAGAATCTTAAACCCTACACGATCTGCTTTTTTTGTTACAGGGTTCAAAATTGCTACGTTTGACACGTTGATTGATGATTCTCTTTCTATGATCCCACCTTCGGTATTTTTTTGAGGGTTAGGCTTCATATGCTTTTTAATGATATTCACGCCTTCAACCAAAACTTTATCATCACCCACTTGTTTGATCACTTTACCTGTACGACCTTTGTCGCGACCCGTTAAAACGATCACCATGTCATCTTTTTTAATTTTCTTCATCGCCATGATCTTAATTCCAAATCTATTAAAGCACTTCAAGCGCTAGTGATACGACCTTCATAAACTTAGCACGAAGTTCACGCGTTACTGGGCCAAAAATACGTGTGCCAATCGGTTGATTCTGTGCATTTAATATCACCACCGCATTAGAATCAAAACGGATCAATGACCCGTCTGGCCTGCGCACACCTTTACGAGTACGAACGACAACAGCGCTCATTACATCCCCTTTTTTCACTTTACCACGAGGAATGGCTTCTTTAATACTCACTTTAATAATGTCACCAACATTAGCATAACGACGTTTAGATCCGCCTAATACCTTGATGCACATCACACGGCGAGCACCACTGTTGTCCGCAACATCCACTACTGATTGCGTTTGTAGCATTGTGTTATCTCCAGCTCTTTTATCGCTTCATTTATTTGTAAAAATAAGGTGGCCTCAACCACAATCCTTTACAACGTATTTTGCCAAAATTACTTGGCTTTTTCTTTTACCTCAACCAAAGCCCAACTCTTAGACTTGGAAATAGGTCGACATTCCTTAATTAGGACAATATCACCCTGGCCTGCTGTATTGTTTTCATCATGCGCATGTATCTTAGTAGAGCGCTTGATGTATTTTCCGTACTTAGGGTGCTTTTCAAGGCGCTCAACAAGTACAACAATACTTTTATCCATCTTATCGCTAACAACTAAACCTGTTAACGTACGTACGATTGTTTCAGTACTCATGCTTGGCGCTCCTTCTCACTCATCATTGTTTTTATTCGCGCTATATCACGACGCACTTGCTTAAGAAGGTGTGGTCTAGGCATCTCGCCCAATCCTTTTTGCATACGCAAGTTAAATTGTTCTTTTAATAGTACCAGCAGAGTTTTATTTAACTCTTCACTGGATTTTTCTCTCAACTCATTCGCATTCATTACATCACCGTCCGTTCTGCAAAAACTGTGCCCACGGGTAATTTTGCGGCTGCGCGAGCAAATGCGGAGCGAGCTAATTCCTCAGAAACACCTTCAATTTCAAACAACATACGACCAGGCTGAACTTCAGCAACCCAGTACTCAACATTACCCTTACCTTTACCTTGACGAACTTCTAAAGGTTTCTTAGAGATTGGTTTGTCTGGAAAAATGCGGATAACAAGCTTACCACCACGTTTCACGTGACGAGTAATCGCACGACGTGCCGCCTCAATTTGGCGAGCAGTAATACGTCCACGCCCTGTACATTTCAGACCAAACTCACCAAAACTGACTTTATTGCCACGATGCGCTAGTCCGCGATTTCGGCCTTTAAAGTCCTTTCGGAACTTTCTATTTTTTGGCTGTAGCATCTAACTACTCCCCTATAACCTCAGTTGTGTCAGCTATCTCTGCTTCAGGACGAGCTGCAATCACTTCACCTTTAAAGATCCATACTTTAACGCCAATAACACCGTATGTGGTGCTAGCACGCGCAGTACCATAATCAATATCTGCTCGCAACGTATGCAGTGGCACTCGACCTTCGTGAGCCCACTCTGTACGAGCTATCTCAGCACCCGCCAAACGACCGCCCATGCTGATTTTCACACCTTCGGCACCTGCCCGCATCGTTGACTGTATCGCACGCTTCATAGCGCGACGGAACATAATACGCCGTTCCAGCTGTTGCGCAACATTTTCTGCGACTAATTTTGCATCTAATTCTGGTTTACGAATTTCTTCAATCGTCAAATGCACCGGAACATTAAGCATCTTAGAGATATGTTCTCTTAATTTCTCGATTTCGCCGCCTTTTTTACCAATAATAACACCAGGGCGTGCCGAGTAAATTGCGATTCTTGCATTACGAGCAGGACGTTCAATTTGCACACGACTAACAGCCGCACCTTTCAATCGAGTCATTAAGAAATCACGAACTTCAAGGTCTGCATTCAGATAGTTCGCGTAGTCAGTACTATCTGCATACCATTTTGATGTCCAATCTTTAGTAATTCCTAAGCGGATACCGGTTGGATTAACCTTCTGACCCATTTTACATGTCTCCCAAGCTGTCTGATACCATCACAGTAATATGACAGGTACGTTTTATTATACGATTGCCACGACCACGTGCACGAGCACGGAACCGCTTCATACTAGGACCTTCATCCACATAGATCTTTGATACCGTTAACTCATCAATATCAGCACCATCATTATTCTCAGCATTAGCAATCGCTGAATCTAATACTTTTTTCACTAACTCAGCCGCTTTCTTTGGGCTGAAACGCAAGAGTTCACTTGCACGCTCAGCCGTTAATCCTCGAACCTGATCAGCAACCAAGCGAGCTTTCTGTGCTGAAATACGCGCGTGTGATAATTTAGCAGAAACTTCCATCATTAACCCCCCTTCTTACCTTTTCTATCAGCCGCATGGCCTTTGAAAGTGCGAGTTAAAGCAAATTCACCCAGTTTATGCCCAACCATGTTTTCACTAATATAAATAGGAACATGAGCTCGCCCATTATGGACTGCTATGGTCAGGCCAACCATTTCTGGAATCACCATAGAACGACGCGACCATGTTTTGATGGGGCGCTTAGAGGAACTTTTTATAGCCTCATCTACCTTTTTCAGTAGATGGTGGTCTATAAACGGTCCTTTTTTAATTGATCTTGCCACGCTTTATACTCCAATTAGTTACTTTCTTCTTCTATCACGAATAATGAGCTTCGTTGTCCGCTTATTAGTACGAGTTTTATAACCCTTAGCAGGCACACCCGTTGGCGATACTGGATGACGGCCACCAGAAGTTCTACCTTCACCACCACCATGTGGGTGATCGACCGGATTCATCGCTACACCACGTACTGTTGGGCGTTTACCACGCCAGCGACTAGCACCCGCTTTACCCAAAGAACGCAGACCATGCTCAGCATTAGACACCTCACCAACGCAAGCCCGACAGGTTACCAGGACTTTACGCATTTCGCCAGAACGCATGCGAAGAATTGCATACATTCCTTCTTTACCAGCCAATTGTGCCGAAGTTCCTGCGCTACGCATCATTTGTGCGCCTTTACCAGGCTTGAGCTCAACACAGTGAATCGTCGTACCTTCAGGAATATTCTGTAATGGCAAACAATTCCCAGGTTTAATAGGCGCTTGCTCCCCAGACATCACTTCGGAACCCGCATGTACACCTTTAGGTGCAATGATGTAACGTCTTTCACCATCGGCATAACACACGAGGGCCAAATGAGCACTGCGATTCGGGTCATACTCGATACGCTCTACACGCCCCACTATACCATCTTTATTACGCTTGAAATCAACCATGCGATAATGGCGTTTATGACCACCACCACGGTGACGAACAGTAATTCGACCCTGATTATTACGACCACTAATGCGCTTTTTTGGTGCCAATAAAGCTTTATGTGGCTTACCTTTGTAGAGCTCAGGGTTTACAACCTTAACAACAAACCGACGCCCTGGCGAGGTTGGTTTTGTTTTAACTAACGCCATCGATACTCTCCTAACTATTGGACACTAGCCACATCAATCTCTTGATCAGAACCAAGAGTGATATACGCTTTTTTCCAAGCTTTATGGCGACCAATCGTTTTGCCACGACCCGCCGCTTTGCTTTTCACATTACTGGTACACACATGAGAAACTTTGACATCAAACACATGCTCAACTGCTTTCTTAATTTCAGGCTTGCTTGCATCAGGTATGACTTTAAACACATACTGATGATAATCACCTGAAACATTCGTACTTTTCTCTGACATGTGAGGAGCCAGAAGAATTTTCAATAATCGCTCTTCATTCACGATAGTTTCTCCTCAATATTTTTCAATGCTGCTTCGGTAAATAAAATATGACCAAAACCAACTAACGTAACAGGATCAAGTTGTTGTACCTGACAAACAGAGACATGAGGCAAGTTACGCGATGCGAGTGATAAGTTTCTATCTTCTTCAGCAGTCACAATCATAACGTTGTCTAAGTCCAATTCTTTTAAGACTGTAATCAACAGCTTTGTTTTTGGTTCTGCTAGCGTTAATTCTTTAACAACCTTCAATCGTTCTTGACGAACCAACTCAGATAAAATCACCGCAATCGCTTTACGATACATTTTGCGATTTACTTTTTGACTGTAATCACGAGGTCTTGCAGCAAATGTAACGCCACCACCTGTCCAAATAGGACTACGAATAGTACCTGCGCGTGCGCGGCCCGTACCTTTTTGACGCCAGGGTTTAATACCACCACCACTCACATCAGAACGATTTTTTTGAGCTTTGCTACCTTGGCGGGCACCTGCCATATGCGCAGTAACCACCTGATGTACTAAACCTTCATTATATTCGACGGCAAAGGTGTCATCTGACAAATTAACGCTACCCTTTGTTTTTCCGCTCATCTGCATTTCCATTAGCTTTTCTCCCCGAGTTTAATCGCCGAAGTGATGACCACATCACCACCAGGAGCACCTGGAAGAGCGCCTCTTACTAAAATTAGATTACGCTCAGCATCAACTTTTACAATTTTTTGATTCTGAACTGTAGT
>JAJFJO010000361.1 GCA_021774015.1 Gammaproteobacteria bacterium | reverse complement strand
CCAATTTAGGCATTCGATAAATCAAACAATAAATTGCTAACGCAAGCAAGTTACCCATTAGAATATCTGCAAAATAGTGTGCTCCTAGTGCGATGCAGGCCACATCCAGCCACACCGTATAAATCAGCATCCACAATCCCTTCCAGCGATATTCATGGATCGCAACCAATCCACACAACATCGCAAAAGCGGCATGAATGGATGGCATGCAAGCAATTGGGTCACCATTAAATGCATTAAATACGGTTGGTGCGACCGTTTTAATAATCAGCTCCGTCAAAGGTAATACGGAGGGAATCAAGTGTCTTTCAGAAGCCATCCAGGGTGGGACACTGGGAATGACTAAATAACAAACGACCATAGCAAACACACATACAATAAACGCCGCTTTATATTTCCCAAAACTCTGCGGACGGTTTTTCCAGATAGAAAAACCCAACACCAAGAAAATAGCAAAATGAACAGAGTACAAAATAGCAAATTGCACATTAATCCAGTACATAGGTTGGCTCAAATGCCACCAATTCTGCAATACATGTGGAAGAATATGCCCACCCGTTAAAAAACGCTCCATGGCAATAACATAATGAGCATGTACTGGAATGTGTAACAGTTCTACCGTGCTGTACACCGTTCCGCGCAGTAAATTAAAAAAAGATAGGCCTAATAAATACAACAACCAATCATTAAGAAATTTTTTCGGTTGGCGGCTCAACAAAGCAAATACAACTGCAGCCATCAAAATGACCAAAATATTCGAAAAAATAGTATAACCCAGACTCGTGAGTAAGATAATAAGAGCTGTTTGAAAGCCAACCACCCAATACCATACTATGCTGGGTGATTGATCACTTGTATGAGAAAACGTTAAGTCCATTAGGTTATCCCAATATGTAACTATTTAGTAGTGGCCTTTTGGGCTTCCTCTTGAAGAGACTTGCTTGCTTTTTTAATAATTCCGTCAAAATAGCGATACAACAGGGGTGCAATAATGCTATTTAACCAAGTAAGCAATTTAATCTCTAGATTAGGTGAGATAGCAAATTTATTGGCTTTAACCCCTTTAATGATACAACTTGCAACCGCATCAGCCGTCATCAATTTTGCAGCACCGGTAATTTGCTTTGTTTCATACGGTTTCGTTTTATTTTCTTCATGCAGCTGTGGCGTATCTGTATCTGGAGGGTATACAATCGATACACCCAAACCTAAGGGCTTCATTTCAGCACGCAACGCCTCAGCAAAACCACGCAGTGCAAATTTAGATGCACCATAAGAGGTATAGCCAAAAATACCCGTTAATGCAGCACCTGAAGACACGATGACGATGCGCCCTTTTTTAGCTGCTTGCATAGCCGCTTGCGCTGCTTTAATAACATAGACAGTACCAAAATAATTGATCTGCATTGTTTTTTCAAAATTCTCTATAGGTAACTCTTGAAAATAGCCAGGAACAGCAATGCCCGCAGAAGTAATCAGCTGCGCGGGTGCGCCCAATTGTTCAATCGCTTTGTTCACGGCTGCTTCAGCCTGCTGCTGATTACCGACATCTGCAGACAAAGCGATTACTTGTTGCGTGGATAATTCTCGACTCTGTTGAATCTCTTGAACAGCCGCATCCAGTTTTTGCTGGTCGCGTGCAACAATACTGATGTTATAGCCTTGCTCAGCTAATTGCTTTGCCAATGCCAAACCAATACCACTAGAACCACCTGTAATTAACGCATGAGGATGCTGCATCTAATTGACTCCATTTATTCAGTGATTAAAAAATCAAAATGTTCCGCTGCTTGAAAGATAATCTCGGCAGCTTTGGCAAGTTGCTTTTCCGTATGTTCTGAAGTGACGAACAAGCGTATTCTTGCTTGACCTCGTGGGACCGCTGGAAATGTCATTAAACCAGCCTCAAGACCTTGGCGTTGCAAATATTCATTAATATCCGGGGTTAATTTTTCATTGCCATAAACAACGGGGATAACCCAGCTATCCGTATCCAATATATCCACTTTTCCAAGCAACAGCGATTTAATGAATAAACAATTTTTACGTAAGCGTTCTCTTCTCTGCGCACCTTCAGGGCTGGCCGCAACCTCAAGTGCCTTGACTACACTACCTGCAACTGAAGGACAAATCGCACAAGAAAACATACGACAACGTGCATAGTAGTCGATATATCGTGTAATTTCTTTTTTAGCAATAACCGCGCCACCAATACTGCCAAAACCTTTACTAAATGTCATGATATAGAAATCAATATCGGCCAATACGCCCTGCTCTTCACATACACCCTTACCATTTGGGCCTGCCACCAAAACAGAATGCGCCTCATCCACTAAAGTCATTGCACCGTATTGTTTAGCAATACGCACAATTTCCTTGATATTACTGTAATCACCGTCTGCACTATACACACCCTCAGTGCAAATCAGTACACGACGATTAGTCGTGGATAAACTCTTTGCAATTTCTTCAAGCTGTTCTAAATTATTGTGTTCATGATGATGAATCGTAGCGCCAGATAATTTTGCACCTTCTAAAATGGACATATGCACACATTTATCCAAAATAATGTGCGTGCCAGGTTTCATGATGGCAGAGATGGTACCCACATTGACATTATATCCCGTAGTGAATAAAGATGCGCCATCACTTTCAGAACAACCAAAAAAATCACGCAATTTGTGTTCTAATTCTTTATGAATACCTAATGTACCCCCAATCATAGGAGCGCTAGCCGCACCCAAGCCATATAGATCTATCGCATCTTTCGCAGCTTCAATCACAGCAGGGTGTGAACTCATGCCCAAGTAATTATAATTAGACATGTTAATAAGGTGCATGCGTTCACCTGTAGTGCGCTCGATCGTCGCTTCTGTTGCTTGCGCTGACAGATGAATATTTTCAAACGCGTGCATACCACGGTCTTCAAAATATTTGAGAAA
>JAJFJO010000037.1 GCA_021774015.1 Gammaproteobacteria bacterium | reverse complement strand
ATAAGAAAAAAGGTGATCGCAAAATTGCGGTATACGATTTAGGAGGTGGTACGTTTGATATCTCCATTATTGAAATTGCAGAAGTTGATGGTGAGCATCAATTTGAAGTGTTAGCAACTAATGGTGATACGTTCTTAGGTGGTGAAGATTTTGATTTACGTTTAATCGACTATCTTGCAGATGAGTTTAAAAAAGAGAATGGTGTTGATTTACATAACGATCCAATGGCTTTGCAACGTTTAAAAGAGGCAGCAGAAAAAGCAAAAATTGAATTGTCTTCTGCACAACAAACGGATGTAAACCTCCCATACATTACAGCAGACGCTAGTGGTCCTAAACACCTTAACATTAAAGTTACTCGCGCTAAGCTAGAATCTTTAGTTGAAGATTTAGTTGCACGTTCTGTTGAGCCTTGTAAATTAGCCATTAAAGATGCGGGTTTGAAAGCATCTGAAATTGATGATGTTATTATGGTTGGTGGTCAGACTCGTATGCCTAAGGTTCAAGAAACGGTTAAAGATTTCTTTGGTAAAGAAGCGCGCCATGATGTGAACCCTGATGAAGCCGTTGCGATTGGTGCTGCGATTCAAGGTGCGGTATTGTCGGGTGAGGTTAAGGATGTCTTGTTGTTAGACGTAACACCGCTGTCTTTAGGTATTGAGACGATGGGTGGTGTGATGACAAAGCTCATTGAAAAAAACACAACAATTCCAACCAAAACATCTCAAGTATTTTCAACAGCTGATGACAATCAAACAGCGGTAACCTTACATGTGTTGCAAGGTGAGCGTGAAATGGCATCGGCGAACAAATCACTAGGTCGTTTTGACTTATCTGATATTCCACCAGCAGCTCGTGGTGTACCGCAAATTGAAGTGACATTTGATATCGATGCGAATGGTATTTTAAATGTTGCTGCGAAAGATAAAGCGACAGGTAAAGAGCAGTCGATTGTTATTAAAGCTTCCTCTGGTTTATCGGATGAAGAAGTTGAAAAAATGGTTCAGGATGCTGAAGCAAATAAAGAAGCGGATCGTAAGTTTCATGAGCTTGCTGAAGCGCGTAATAAAGCAGATGCATTGATTCACGGAGCTGAAAAGTCGGTTAAAGATCTGGGTGATGATGTCACTGACGATGAAAAGAAAGCGATTGAAACAGCAACTGCTGAGCTGAAAGAAGCATTGAAAGGTGATGATAAAGCAGCTATTGAAGCGAAGACAGAAGCCTTAACAACACACTCTTCAAAGCTCGCTGAGCGTGTGTATGCGAAGAAAGGTGGTGATGGTGCTGCTGCTGATCAAGCGCAGGCCGCCCAAGGTGCAGAAGGTGCTACTGCCGAGCAAAAGCCAGAAGAAGATGTGGTTGATGCTGAGTTTGAAGAAGTTAAAGATAAAGACAACAAAGAGGAGGCTAGTAAATAGTATCTTTGAATACTGCTGTTTTTGAAATTAGGAATATCATCCCGGGAATTGCACCAGCAATTCTCCGGGATGCCTATTTTATAGCAGTTTAACTGGAAATAATTAACAGCGAATGACCACTATGGAACAAAAACGCGATTATTACGAAGTGCTTGGTGTTGCGCGCAATGCGGGTGAATCTGATATTAAAAAAGCTTATCGTCGCTTAGCGATGAAGCATCATCCTGATCGTAATCAGGGGGATGAGCAAGCGGCTGAGAAGTTTAAAGAAATACAAGCAGCGTATGCGATTTTATCGGATAAAAGTAAACGTTCGTCCTACGATCAGTTTGGTCATGCGGGTGTCGATCCTTCTATGGGTGGTGGTGCAGGCGCTGGTGGTTTTGGTTTTCAAGATGCTGGTGATATTTTTGGTGATATTTTCGGTGATATTTTTGGTGGTGGTCGCAGTGGCGGTGGTCGACAGCGTGCGCAGCGTGGCGCTGACCTTATGTATGAAATGGCTATTAGCTTAGAAGATGCCGTGCATGGTGTTACTAAAGAAGTTCAAGTGCCTACTTGGGTAAGTTGTAAAACGTGTGATGGTAGTGGCTCTAAAAAAGGCTCTGGTCCGGTAACGTGTAAAACGTGTCACGGGAATGGCCAAGTGCAAATACAGCATGGTTTTTTAACGGTGCAACAAACCTGCTCTACCTGTCGTGGTCAGGGTAAGGTTATTGATAACCCATGTGGCAGTTGTCATGGTCAAGGCCGTGTGCAAGAACGTAAAACGCTCTCTGTGAAAATACCAGCAGGTGTTGATAATGGTGATCGTATCCGTTTAGCGGGTGAGGGTGAAGCTGGAATTCATGGTGCAACGGCTGGTGATTTATACGTTCAGATTCAAGTGAAGGCGCATAGTATTTTTGCGCGCGAAGGGAATAACCTTCACACTGAAGTGCCTATTAGTTTTGTAACAGCGGCGCTAGGTGATGAAGTAGATGTGCCAACGTTAGCTGGCAAAGTGCGTTTAACGATCCCTGCAGAAACTCAGAGTGGCAAGTCATTTCGATTGCGTGGCAAAGGTGTGAAAGCACTGCGCAGTGGTGCTGTGGGTGATTTAATTTGCAAGGTTGCTGTTGAAACGCCTGTTAAATTAAATAATGAACAGCGCGATCATATGCGTCAGTTTGAAGAGCTATTGAAAAAAGACGGCAAGGACCATAGCCCGCGCGCGAATAGCTGGTTTGATGCGGTGAAGCGGTTTTTTAAGGATTAGTTTTCATCTGCGGTTCTGATGCTAGGCCGACTTACTGGCGTGCGCGGTTCTGATGCTAGGCCGACTTACTAGCGCGCCCCACGCTTAGCAACCGCATCGCTCAATTTTTTCAAAATGGCTTCTGTATTCTCCCAGTTAATACATGCGTCTGTAACGCTTTTTCCGTATTCTAAAGGAGTGCCAGCAATTAAACTTTGATTACCTTCTTTAATATTACTTTCAATCATCACGCCAAAAATAGAGTGATCGCCTGCAGCAATGCGCTCAGACATGTCGGTGATCACGTTAATTTGCTGCTCATGATCTTTATTGCTATTCCCATGACTACAATCCACCATTAATCGTGGTGCAAGCTCGCGTTTTTCGAGCATAGCAACGGTTTCTTTAATCGTCTCCACATCGTAGTTAGGTCCCTTGGTCGAGCCGCGTAAAATGATATGGCAGTCTTTATTGCCCGTGGTGCTGACGATTGCAGCAATGCCTTGTTTTGTGACACTTAAAAAATGATGCTCATGGTTTGCTGCATAAGCAGCTTCTAATGCGATTTTAATGCTGCCACCTGTGCCATTTTTAAAACCAACAGGCATGGATAAACCCGACGCTAATTCTCGATGTATTTGGCTTTCTGTGGTGCGTGCACCGATAGCAGACCAAGAGGTTAAATCTGAAATATATTGTGGAATAATAGTATCGAGATATTCACTGCCAGTCGGTAAACCCAATGCGTTAATATCAAGTAGCAATTTTCTCGAAACATGCAAGCCTTCATTAATGTTAAATCCGGAATCCAAGTAAGGATCATTGATTAAGCCTTTCCAAC
>JAJFJO010000360.1 GCA_021774015.1 Gammaproteobacteria bacterium | reverse complement strand
TGGTTAAATTGTTTTATGTTAATCGGTTTGATCACGAGTTTTAATGATATTATTTTTGGTTTCGGTCGCATTATTTTTGCGCTGTCCCGTGAAGGTTTTTTGCCTAAACAATTGTCTGCATTAAATCGTTTTCACAGCCCGCATCGTGCAGTTATTATGGGTTCTTTAATTGGATTATTGTTAGCATCTGCGATGTATTTTTTGAAGGTGAAAGCGATCGGCGAAATGCTGATTAACATGGGGATATTCGCAGCCGTGCTATCTTACTCAATCGTGTTGATTGCCTACGTTCGTTTGCATATTTTTTCAAGAGAGTTAGATCGTCCATATAAAAGTCCATTGGGTGTTGCGGGCGCTTTTGTTGGTTTTTTGTTAGCGTTATTAGCTTGGCTAGCAACGTTATTAAATCCGGCCGTGCGGATGGGCATTGTTGGGTTGTTTGTTTTAATCGTTATTGCGGTGGTTTATTATTGTGGAAGCAACAGCCGTGATAGTAATAATGACTTTAAAAGTGCATTTGATTTGTAGTTGGATTAAGGGCGCGGTTGGTTTGCTGCTCATCTGCAGTAGGATGAAAAGTATAAAGTAGCATGGTCTGTGTTAATCCTTAATTTTACGGCGAGCTCTACTTTTTACATCATTGGCGCTAACCGACACAAACTTTTCATCTGGTGTTTCGGTTAATGGCTTCAAATGGGTGGCTAACCATTCCATTCCGCGCTCCTGGTGTCGAATGTCCTCGCGAATTAAATCGCGAAGATAATCGCTAGCACTTGAATATTTTCCAGTGGTTACTTGCTGTGTTATCCAGATTTTCAGTAGGTCTGGTAAAGATATATTAAGTGTTGACACTATAAGGGCCTTTTTTAGTAATATATACGTAAATATTAGCATATATTGGCAATAAACACACTATACCTGGGTGGTAAACCACCTTACTATTGGAGTTTCATATAATCACCTGAAATATATAATAAAAATAAATTAAGCCACCAAGATTCAACGAGTTACCGCCTGATTTTTCTTCATCAATATTTGCAATATTTAATATTTCCTTAAGGTTTAGACCGTAGAATGGTTCCCAAATGAGGATCTAGACGGAGTTTGTTAGATCACTAATAACGGATTAATAATAATGGCATTAATTAGGCAAGGTGGAAAATGGCACAGGTATCAATAGCAACCGCAGCGGCAGGGCAAAGACAAGGCTGGATGGCTGCAGGAAATGACGTGGGTGTAAACCAATCAGTTGCAGCTGATTTGCTTGCAGCGGTTGGCGTATTTAATCGAGCACTAGACGCGGGTTTACATATGGTTGAGGAACGCGGTTTGTCGCACGATAATGCAGCTCAACGTAGAGGTTAGCGATGGATCTCGGGTTTACACAATCAGCACGTCAAGATGTGAAAGCCGATGAGCTGAAGCAAAATTTGTTGGATGCTGTGCGTCACGAGACAAAAGATTTTATTAAAGTGGCGGATGAGTTTTATCAATCAGGCACGCAGGATGATAAAAGTTATATTGAGTTTTGCCAATCTGTTATCGCTGCGATTGATCGTGTTTTAGAAGCAGGCGATTGGAATGATTCATTATTCCTGCGCAATACAGCTAGGCCACTGAAACAATTGCGTGAAAAAGCACAAAAATTATTAGATGCAGCAACCGGTGAGAGCTCAGAGTCACAGGAACATGCAGCACCTGAGATTAACGATGACCAGATTAAAGCGTATGTATCATTGTTTCAAAGCGACGGACATAATTTACGGAAGTGGGAACTGCAGTTACGTTCGATAGAAAGTTATTTAGTTGGACGCCCTGTTTATGAAAAAGAAGAAGATGTATATAGAGTGGTACGCGCCAAAGTGGCGACATTTTCGGAAGCGTATGCCGTAGTTGTCGTAAATAAATCGGCAATACGAGATGATTATTATGAGGCGGGTCGAACAGACCGTAATGGTAATATCTTGGTGAGTATTATGCCAGGCGCTATTAAGCCAGAACATATTGTAGAATTTGTACATCAAGGAAAGCGTTATCGGTTTATTGAAGGTCAATTAATAGGTTAGGTAAAAAATTATGTATCCATCACAGCAAAATGCGACAGATCAAACTGCCAATTTCTTTTGGGTGTTGGTGATGATTATCGGTTCGGTGTTGATCGTTTGGTGGTTGTTTCGTGGAGTGATTGTCGTACCTGTTTATTTGTTTCGTTATTATGAAATTGATCTCATTAAATATGTGTATGATGTGTTATCGCCCATTGCTAGTTTTTTGCACCTGCCTGCGCCTAATTTACATAACTTAAATTTATTGCAGCAGCATATTTTGCGCACCAATTCGCATACAGAAACCATGACAGATTTTGTAAAGGTCAATGGTTATGTAGGCAATATCGTTCGTTATCCTGTTGCTGTTGTTTTATCTTTAATGGCGGTTTACGTCTATTTTCGTCATAGTTCATCGCGTTTTAGACAAGCGCATAGTATGAAAAGCTTACGTTCACAAGAAGCTGAAAATTGGCCGC
>JAJFJO010000359.1 GCA_021774015.1 Gammaproteobacteria bacterium | reverse complement strand
GGGCAGTGGTGCTGATGATGCATTTTTTACTATTGATGCAAATGGTAACTTAAGTTTTGTTACACCACCCGATTATGAAAACCCGTTAGACCAAGGGGCTGATAATAGCTATCAAGTAGAAGTGTCTGTATTTGATGGTGTGAATACAACCATACAAACGATTACTATCACGGTGGATGATGTGGATGAAGTTATTGTAAATGGAACGGCAGGTGATGATGTGTTGGTTGGAAACCCGTTAGACAATATTATTACGGGTGGTGCGGGCAATGATACGATGACTGGCGCTGGTGGTGATGATGTTTTTGTATTTTCGGCGGGTGATGGCCAAGATACCATTACAGATTTTGAAGCAAATAATGCAAATGAGCTTATTGATGTTTCTTCTTATGGTTTTACTAACACATCGGATTTCACTAGCATCACACAAGTTGGTGGTGATACGGTAATAGATATCAATGGCTCTGACACGATTACACTTACGGGTGTTAATGCTAGTAATATTGATGACAGTGATTTTATTTTTTAAAATAATTGGCTGCCTGTACTTATTTATACGCTTCCATAATCTTGTTATTAACACAAACTGTGCACAGAGCTCAAGCGAAGCGCCGGGTTTAAAACCGCTGGTTTGCTAACAGTACGTCCTTATCAAATTACCGATCAAATACTCTAGCAACCGACAAAAGACGCCTGCAGCCACCCATATAATCTATATATAAAGTAAAAAATAACCACACCTTAATAGAAACAACAGCTTGCAATCATCAATTTCACCAAAAAACAATAAATTATGTCCTATACTTAATTGTAAGAGGGTTTTATGAGAGGTTGACTCAATGATTGATGGTATTCAATCAGGTTTAGCTGAGAGCCTGGTTCTTTCATATTTAGTACATGAGGTAGAAAAAGCACGACTGCATTTTGTGTCACTTGACTTCAGTGATGTAGCATTCTTTTTCTGCAATCATGTTCAAAGAATTAATCAAATAAAAAATATCCTTTCTTTTAATTCCCTTATTACATCCCTATTAATCAATAAAGGCGCACGCTCATGAGTACTTCAGGCACAAATGGTAATGACAAATTTATTATTAGTAATGTTAATGAAGACATCTGTATCAGCTCGGAAGATGGGAAAGATAAAATCAAGATGTTTAACGTTACAGGTCAAGTCGAAATTTCAGCAGGTGATGGCAATGATAAAATTATCATTGATGAAGTGACTGGCACCCTGGAAATTGATTTGGGTGAGGGTAATGATAAAATTAGAATTGATGAAGTCACAGGTGATGTGACAGTTGATGCGGGTGATGGTAACGATAAGGTATATATAGATGGTGTGACGGGTGATGTGACCATCGATGCAGGTGCTGGTAATGATGTTGTTTTGATTAATGATGTGGACGGTGATGTTAATGTCTCAGGTGGTAGTGGTAATGACTATATTAAAGTTGAGTCAGTTGATGGTCATGTTTATATTGATGCTGGTTCGGGTAACGATAAAGTTATTGTGAAAAATGTTACTATGTCTTCAACTATTATTGGTGGAGAAGGTAACGATGTTTTAATTGGTGGTAATCAAGGTGATTTAATTCATGGTAATGCTGGTAATGATTTGGTTATTGGTAAAGGTGGTGATGATGAGCTGTATGGTGATGAAGGAAATGATACTGTTTTAGGTGGTTATGGTGATGATTCAATTTTTGGTGGCGATGGTAATGATATTTTAGCGGGTAATCATGGCGATGATACTCTTGAAGGTGGCGCAGGTGATGATGCTTTATTTGGTGGCAAAGGTAATGATGTTTTAACTGGCGGTCAAGGTGACGATTATATTCATGGTGGCAGCCATAACAGTGGTGATGTTGCTGTATATCACGGCAATCGTTCTGATTATACCATTACAGAAATTTACTCAAATCTTTTTTCAGTGGTTGATAATCGCGACAGCATGCTTTCAAATTATGATGGTGATGATTTAGTCACGAAAGTGGAAATTTTCCGTTTTGCAGATGGTGATGTGCTTAAAGGTGATATTCTCAATGAACCCCCTGAACCCTCTATTATTTCAGATGGAACATACCGTTTATTCAATCACCCTGATGGCAATACGGCAGATCCTTTGTATGGTTTGCGTCTCGATGGTTTATTAACGGGTAATAGTAATGATATTTACACATTTAATTTTGAAGAAGTGGGCACGGCCATTTTCTTAACTTATGATTCGGTAGCAGATACCATTGCAATTAATGGTAAAGTGTTTGGTGGTTTAGATGCAGGTAGCGCATATGACACGTCTCAAGATGGATACTGGGAAGTAAACTTTTTATATAGTAATGTAACTCAAGCTGCAGGTGATGATGATTTAACAACGCTGGGGGATACAAATCCTACTTTAATACAAGGCACCATCACACGTTTAGATACGGGTGAAACGTTTGATCTTTTCCAAAAATCGAACGGTGCGTTTTCATTCCGTTTAGGTGATGAAGATAATGATGCGGGTCATCGCGGTTTTGATGGTGTGTCCGGTTGGGGTTGGTTAAATCATACGGATCCAAACGTGCATTTAAGTGCGTCGGATTGGTTGTTTACTTTAGATGATAGTGACCCCAATGCTGGTGTTGGTAATCAAGGACCGACAGCTAATGCAGACCAATTCACAACACCACAAAATACAGCAGCTGTCATTGATTTTGCAGACTTATTAGTTAATGACACAGATCCTGATGTCGGCGATACGTTAACAGTCGTATCAGTGCGTGCGCTTACGGGTGGCACACTCAGCGATCTTGATTATGTTAATGGTACATTCACTTTCGATCCAACGGCGGGTTTTGCAGGCACAGCAACGTTAGAATACGATATATCCGATGGTAACGGCGGCATGACCACAGGCAGTATTGATATTGTAGTCGGTGTGGCGGGCAATAATGCCCCTGTTGTTAACGACCAATCTTTTAATCTCGATGAAAACTCTCTCAATGGCGCGGCAGTGGGTACTGTTGCAGCCACAGATTCTGATGTGGGTGACACCTTAACCTATACCATAACAGGAGGTACAGGTGTTGGTATCTTTGATGTGGATCTTAATACGGGTGCAGTTACTGTTATTGATCAATCCCAACTCGATTTTGAAACCAATTCTATATTTACCCTTAATGTGCAGGTTACTGATGATGGATCACCCAACTTATCTGACACAGCAGTGATTACCATTAACCTGAATGATCTAAATGAGGCGCCAATGATGGCGCCTCAGTTGTTTAATATAGATGAAAATACAACAACAGTTGGAAATGTAGTTGCGAATGATCCTGATACAACAGCACCGAATAATACATTGGAATACACACTGACCGGTGGTGATGACCAAGCGTTATTTACTATTAACGCAGCAACAGGTGCTCTTAGTTTTATTAATCCCCCAGATTTTGAAAATCCCCTTGATGCAGGTTTGGATAATAGCTATGAAGTCGAAGTGACGGTTACCGATTTAAATGGTGCGGGATTTTCGGATAGTGCGTTGATGACGGTGGTTGTTGGGGATGTGGATGATACTGCGCCGGTGGCCAATAACGACAGTGCCACTGTTGCTGAAGGCGATAGTGTATTAATTAATGTAGCGGCTAATGACAGCGATGAAGTAGCACTGGATTTGACCAGCATCGTGATTACCAGCGCGCCTGCCAATGGCACACTGACCAACAATAACGATGGCACCTTTAGCTACCAACACGATGGCAGTGATACCACAGCCGACAGTTTTAGTTACACCATTGCCGACACTTCGGGCAATGTATCTAATGCAGCGACGGTGAGTGTCACCATCAATGCGGTGGATGACCCCTCCACCCTACAAGACGACTTTGGCAGCATCAATGAAGACATGACATTAATAGGTAATGTGCTTGCCAACGACAGTGATGTTGATGATGTGCTAAGTGTTGCAACTTTTGTGGTGGCGGGAGACTTAACGACTTACACAGCAGGACAAACTGCTAATATCAGTGGAGTGGGTGATTTAACGATAAATACTGATGGTGATTACACTTTTGTACCTGCACAGGATTATGATGGTGTTGTACCTGTTGCTACGTATACAACGAATACGGGTAGCAGTGCAGATTTGACCATTACAATTACTCCAGTCAATGATGCTCCAACAGTTGCGTTAAGTGGTGAAGTAGCAAGCCTAAATGAAGATGCGAGCACTGCTGTAAATACTAAGGTTGCTGATATTACGATTACCGATGATGGAGTAGGTACAAATAATTTAACGTTAAGTGGTGCTGATGCAGCTGACTTTATTATTATCGGCACTGAATTGTTTTTGCAAGCTGGAACCAGTTTAAATTTTGAAACTAAATCTTCCTATACGGTCAATGTTGATGTAGATGATCCTGGTGTGGGTGGCACGCCGGATGATAGTGCAACATATAACTTAAGCATCAATGATGTGAATGAAGCACCGACGGATATTGCATTAAGCAACAATGCCGTGAATGAAAACGCAGCAATCGGCACAACCGTGGGTACACTGTCTACCACCGATGAAGATAGCAGCGATACACATACCTATGCCTTAGTTGCAGGAACTGGTGATACTGACAATGCACGCTTTACTGTAGTCGGCGATCAACTGACTACTGCCGAGAATTTTGATTTTGAAACGCAAGGTCCTTTCTCCATCCGCGTTCAAGTAACCGATCAAGGCGGCACGGGTTTAACTTATGTAGAAGTGTTGACGATTAACGTGAACGATATAAACGAAGCCCCAGATGGCACAGATAATACCGTAGTGACTGATGAAGATGTCCCTTATATCTTTACCGTTGCAGATTTTGGCTTCACCGATGTGGATGTCGGTGATAGTTTGCAAGCGGTACGCATTGATACCTTACCGGTAACAGGTACGTTGTTATTAAACGGTGTCGCGGTCACGGCATCGCAAGTAATCAGTGCAACGGATATTACCAATAATTTATTAACCTATGAATCACCACTCAATGCTAATGGCACGGGCTTAGCCGACTTCACCTTCAGCGTACAAGACAGTTTCATCGGCGGTTTATTTGATGCAACACCGAATACGATAACGGTTGATGTGACGGCTGTAAACGATGCGCCGGATGCGGTTGATGATAGTGAAACGACGAATGAAAATGCGATGCCTGCAGAGGTTCAAGGCAATGTTCTGACGAATGATAATGATGTTGATAACCTAAATGGCAGTTTGATATTAACGGAAGTTAATGGTGATTTTAATAATGTAGGAATGATGATTTCAGGTTTGTATGGTGATATTAGTATATTTTCTAATGGTGATTATTTGTATACGTTTGATAATACTGATATTGCATTGGAATCATTGAACACGGGTGATTTTGTTGAAGATGTTTTTACGTATACGATAACGGATGGCTTTTTAACAGATACGGCGATGCTGACGATTCGAATCGATGGTGAGAA
>JAJFJO010000358.1 GCA_021774015.1 Gammaproteobacteria bacterium | reverse complement strand
ATGCTCTTATTGCACCTTCTGCTCGTAGTTCAGATTCAAGTGCCGCCGCTGCAGCAGCAGGGTCAACGCACTTGGAAGAGTCTGCAGATGCATCAAAATTATCACGTGCTTTATTCAATGAAAGCTCTATATTTGATGCCTTAGTTAAGCGAGTTCCTGAGTTACTAGCTGATCAATTACACCGATTAAAACAACAGGTTCCTGAACTTTTTAGGTTGATACCCGCATCTGATAATCACTCTAGTGTTTTGCAAGCAATTCGAACGGCGTATCCGTATTGTCACAATGATGATAAAGAAGATCTCATAAACGAATTACACAAACACAATTGCTTGGGGAGTAGTTATGGTGCTGATGACTTGGTTGTATTTGATGATATCTCTACCTGCTATTTAGAATTATTACTCTATAATACTTTTAGCAAATCATTCTCAACCAAAAAAGATATTCTTTCTGTAAATGAGTTTTTAATATATGTAAACTATCGTGATGACTGGTTGTTGGTGCACAATTCTATTGATGCAGCTTCACAGAGCACTTTAGCACGGCGTTCTGCATTATCAATAGGCTATCATGCTGTTAATGTTGAATTAACAGCGGATAATGATAAGCTGATATCATTACTCAAAATGTATTTTTTAGTGCAACAGCCTAAAAATCATAATGAACACATTGCTTACTTGGCAGAAGCATTGGAGCATTTATTTCCAAAAACGGATCAAACGTTTATACCAACACAATCAAAAGGAGAATCACCCATGGTACCAGCAAGACAGCAACCCAAAGCTAATGAGGGTAAGGAAGAGGTTAAGGATGATGCTTCTGCAGCAGCGGCAGCAGGTGGAGCAGAGGCTATTAGTGGCGACTCAGCCACTGCAGCGGCGCAAATGGCAGGCGTGGCTCCTGTGCCTTTTAAAAACAGCCCTCCTCACTCACTGCAAGCGTATTTGGATGAGTGTGAACCCTACTGGAAACCTTTTGTTGGATTGTTTGAGGAGCATAAAACGTTTGAAGCATTGAGCCAAGCATTGATAGATCAAGAAGAAGAGGTGGTTGACCTAGACGCTTGGATGGATAAGATGCTTGCTAAAGATAATGGTGAGGTTTTAATCCACTGGTTATTATTGTGCGCTGCTTTTTACGGCACAACAGAGCAAACATTAGAATTAGTTTCTAGAAATTATGTGATTGTTACTGACGGTATCAGAGGGTTAAGTGTTTTGCATATGGCTGCGTTATCAGGGAATGTAGCATTGATCAATACGCTGCAAAAAGAACATTTTGCTGTAGAACTGGCCTCTTTGGGTGCTTATTCTCATATGCACCCCATTCATTGTGCGATTGTGGGTGGGCATCAAGACGCTTTTAACACGCTTAGAACCGTAACAGAAAACAGTCATATTTGTTATAATCCCACTCAAGATAAAGCGACTAAGATTGATTTAGGGTGGTTATCGTTAGCAGCTTTTGCGGGTCAAGAAGGTATCATACGTTCCATCATCAAAGAACAAACGCCTAATGCAGCTGTCTTAAATGGAATAAGCTACGTACTGTCCCCTTATGGTGGAAACATCTTACATCTTGTTATTGAGCGACATCATCACTCTGTTTTGGAGTATTTGCTGTCGCTTGAAGTGGATTACTTTAGGACTGACTCTATGCTGCAAGCTACAAACACAGCTGGCCTAACACCTTTTGCATTAGCAGCCCAATTAAATAATGTGTCTGCGATGCGTACGCTTAAACGATGTGTACACACCATATCAATAAACCATCCTGCGAAAGGACAGTATGATAAGTACCGACCACTGCATCTTGCTGCAGAATCAGGAGCCAAAAATGCGGTTGAACATTTACTTGCTTGGAATGTTCATCGATCTAAAACATGCCGTGTTAAAAAAGCAGACGGATCGATAAAAGCGTTCACTGCATCACAGTTAGCTTCACGTAAACAAAGGAAGGCAAAAACAGCGGTACAACAAGCCAAGCTTATGGATATCCGACGCCAGCATATCGGACAAGCAACGCATTTTGGGTCGATTGGAACTTTAATTGATCAGTGGGACATGAAAGTGGATCTCACTCGCTTTGAGCCAACTAATGACCGTAAGATTATGTATAAAAATTTAATTTTTAAAGGCGGCGGTCCTAAAGGCATGGCGTATGTAGGTGCGTTGCAGCAATTGTGGCGGGCCTGGGATAGTGATGAACAACTTAAACGCTTTTCAAGTATTGAGCGTGTAGGTGGTACCTCTGCTGGCGCTATTACAGCTGCTTTGTTAGCAATGGGTTTTACGCCGGATGATCTGCATACCTTATTGCAATTGGATAAAAATAGCCCTAAGCATTTTGCTGAAGAGCGCTCTTTTGATTTACTAAACGACAGCAAACCGTGGAGTGAAAAATCAATGAGCGCTTTATCTGACGCAGCCCATTATGCTAGCCACCCCATGCAGCTTGGGCGATTGATAAAAACGGTTGCAACAGAAGAATCGATTTGTACGGGAGATGTGTTTTTAACCTGGATTGAAAAACAATTGATAGATGCTCAGAGAAAAGCAGGCATAGAAGAGAAAGATATTAAACCCTGGTTAACGTTTGGTGAATTAAAGCACCTGGTTGAAACAAAAAGAGATAAAGGCTTTAAGCACTTGCATGTTGTTACTATACAGGTGGACCCACACACAAAAGTAGAGGTGCTCAGTAGTGAGAATGATGCCTATGCTAATTACACTATTGCACACGCTATTCGTGCATCGATGTCGATACCCATTTTATTTAAACCCACGTCACTGCATATACTCACAAAAACTGCAGGTGGTTCGCGAGGTACTGCAGCACTTCCCGGTATTTATATTGACGGAGGTGTTCTTGCAAACTATCCACTCACTATTTTTGATCAAGCGCAATTTGTGCATGCGGGTTTGCATCTATTTAACAATACAAAAGCTGAAGAATTTCCTGTGTATAACGAAGCTACCTTAGGTTTTTATATCAAACCAGAGACAGCAATAGATGAAGCAAGCTACGTTCCAGGAAGTGGCAAATATAAGATGTACAAAGCATTACAAGGGCTTTATGAGAACACGCAAGATCATGCTCTTCAACTAGAGCAAGGACATCGTCGCACCATTGAAATAGATCATTGCGGAGTAACTCTGTATGACTTTGATTTGAGCACAGAGCAGGTAGGGAAATTGCTGCAAGCAGGAAAAGATGCAGTAGGGACGTCAGAATTTATTACAACAGCTACTGCTGAAGAGCCACCTCAGTATTCAGGTGGTGCTGTAGGAGATGCTGCGGCTGGTGCAGTATCGAGTTCAATTGCTCTTTTTCCAGCTCAAGCTGATGAGGACCAAGGTGCTGGCGCAGGGAAGGACGGAGGTCCTCGTGCTCGTGGCCCAAGTCAAGCAGCGGGGCCAACAAGTGGGGGAAAGCCTTAACGCAGCTTCCTTCAAATGGTGGAGAAAAAGAGGAAGTACAGGATTCTCGTACTGAAGATGAGAAGATGACTTTTAAACAATTGTTATTTGCTTATGGGTGTATATTGAGTGGTAGCAGTTTCAACGATTTTTTGTGTGAAAAAAGAGACAAGAATGAAAAAATAAGCAAATTTCTTTATGATGAGAAAGCCCTGTGCTCTTTTTGTTCCTTTGATGCTGCTAAGCTATCAGGGGCGAATTTTTCTGATGGAGGAAGGTATCTTCATTCTATTTTCTCTGGAACTGATTTATCGGGAGCAAATTTGAGTAATTCTTTTTTCACCTATGCAAAATTTATTGGTACTGATGATAAACCGGTTGATTTACGAGGTGCTGATTTGACTGGGGCTAATTTTTGTCATGCAACTTTTGACAATGTTGATATGAAAGATATTATACTTACAGAGACAACAATTTTCGATTTTGCTACGTTTAGAAATATAAAAAATCTTGATATGCAGAATTTTATTAAAAATGAGATCCGAATGGTTGATATTACTACTGATGAGGATTTTCAAGCTGCGTTGAGTGATAGCATAAAGCCACCACCTCAGAGTATGTTTGAGCCTGTATTTAAATTTTTAGGAATGTAGTAGGAGAAAGCATATGTTGCCTTCTGGAAAAAAAGAAGAGAGAAGAAAATTAACTTTAAAAGATCGTTGGTTTGCTGCAGCTGAGGTAGGCAATTTACAGGATTTAATTAAATTACATGATGATCAACCAAGCCTGAAAAATGAAAAAAATAAGTATGGAGATACAGCATTAATTATCGTGGCTGATGAGGGGTATATTGATATTTTGAAATGGTTGATAAATGATTGTAGTGTTTTTCTTGATGAGCAAAACAACCATGGAAATACAGGACTAATAGCTGCTAGTGAAAAAGGCCGTTTGGATATAGTGCAAATTTTATTAAAGAATGGTGCTTCCTGCACTGTAAAAAACAATCTTCAAGATACAGCACTTACGGTGGCAGCACACAATAATGCATTAGGTGTTGTCAGATGTTTAATAGGAAAAGACAAAACTATAATTGATGAGAAAAATAGCTATGGCAATACAGCATTGATTATTGCCACTTATAAAGGGTATACCAAAATAGTTGAATCTCTTGTTGAGCATGGCGGTGCTGATACTGAACAAAAAAATAATGATGGGGACACTGCTGCGAACATAGCTGAACGTGAGGGATACCAAGAAATATCTGACTATATTATTAAACATCCATTCAAAACAGAAGTTGAAACAGAAACGAGAAGCAGTGTTAGTCATAGTTATGTAGCAGGATCTATTGATAGCATCCAACAAGAATTCGATGTGCCCGGTGATGGCAGTTGCTTATTTTATGCGGTAGTATTTAGTGTGCTGCTGCCAGTGCTTAAAGATGATGCAGTATTTGAGCAGCGGTTTGTTCAGTTGTTTGGAGACAGTAATACATCTGGATTAAATGACTTTAAACAAGAGCTGTTACAATATAAAGGCCAACCCGATTTCTTTGTAGGGTTAAAAGAGCGAGCACCGCAGTTTGAAGTGTTGGTGGATATTGCTTTTCGCCAGAATGTGGTGCGTTTTATGCAAGCGCACAAAGCAGATTTTTCAGGATTTTTTTCAGAAGGTGCAGATAGTTTTGATGCGCGTATGCGTACAATAATCCAGCCCAAGGTTTGGGCGGATCAAACTGAAATTGAAGCAATTAGTCAGTTATTACAGATTGAAATTCAGGTAAAAGAAAAACAAACAGATGACAGTTGGAAAAACTCGGCACTCCATGGTCAAGGGCAAGGTTATGATTCAACTATCACCATTGGATTAACAGCTGCTGGCCATGGCGCCAGTGCAATCAATAATCATTACCATTTTTTTATCGATCCACAGGTTTTTCTAGAATCAGTACCACTGCCGATAACCGCTGCTGGTGCACAAATGCCAGTAGCAGATATGTACCAACCATTTGATGAACATAGCGTGCGCATGGCTGCATCTATAGCAATAGATAAAGCTGCACTAGAATATACTGCAAATCGAATTGCAGATCCAACACTTAAATCCAGTATGTTGAGTACCATTGCAACACTGGATATTAAAATCAAAGATTTTAATGCTGATTTGGCGGACCCTATTATTGAATTATCGGAGGTAATAGAATCGCTTGAAGAAATTAGTGGGATAATAGTTGCATCTAGAACGGGCTTAGAACACAGTGCAGCAGGTAATGCCTCTAAACGCAAAGCGATCAGTGTCTTAAAAACTATTGAAACTATATATCAAGCATCGTTAATGCAATTAACTCCAGTAACTCTACCAAAGGTCAAACACTATTGGAAGTCGCATCGCCTGCGTTTAGGTCAAATGCAGCTGCATGGGGCAAGCAATGTTGCTGTACGATTTTATGATGCATTAACGGCTATTAAAACTAAAGGCAGCGAACGCTATTCAGCTAAAAGTGTTTTTATTTGTTATGCACCACCTAATTTAAAAAATGTTCAAGAACAGCATTTAGCTTGGGTGCCAGATTTTTTAATAGGGTTAAGAGCACATCTAGAAGCTGCGGGTATTTATGCCAAATTGGATATTAAAGATCTAAAGCCGGGTGAAAACATGTATCACTACATGCAACAAGCAGAAACGATTGACTATGTGATTTTAATCGGAACAGAATCATTATTGCATGGTCATGAGAATGGTATGTCTGAAGTACGTGAACAATTAACACATATCAAACGTAAGCAGGAGCAAGATCATAAAGAGGGAAAATACACGGTATTACCTATATTGATCAGTGGTCAGAATGAGACAAGCTTTCC
>JAJFJO010000357.1 GCA_021774015.1 Gammaproteobacteria bacterium | reverse complement strand
AATGATATGACATTTGATAGTAGTCAGCGGATTATTTCAGCTGTAGGTAGCAATGATCACGCTCATGGCTATGGAGCATTTGCAGCACAATTTGATTTTAATACAGGAAATCCGATTAGAGTTGTAGGGTATGGCGATGGCACGAATATAGACGTTGAATCAGCTGAGTTGATTGAGCCGCTATCAGATAGTTCGGGATATTGGATTTGTGGTCTTATTACCTCTAGTACAAGAGGTTTTTATTGTTTCGCAACAGATAGTGATTTGGCACCTAAAAACATGAATAATACATTTATTTCGTCAGGTACTGCATCGCTGAGTGGAATTGTTATGGATGGTGTGAATGCTATAGTGGGCTGTAGTAGTGCGGACCAAAGTATAGGATTTTTAGATCTGTGCCTTGTAAGTATAAACACACAAACAGGTCAAGAAAATTGGAAAAGGATTTTCGGGACAACCATGGCGGGAGACTATAATCTTTGTATGGCTTCTACTCCAGCTGGCATCATTGTGGGTGGCAGGACAGGTTTTTTAGGTGCGGGAGATGACGCCCTCTTTTGTTTGGTGGATAAAAATTCTGGAAACGCCACAAATTGTGTTTACAAAAGATACGATGGCTTAAGCTCGGATCAAATAAGCTCACTAGCTTGTATTGGTAATATTTGCTCTTTCACAGGATATGCAGTAGGTGGTTCTTACCTTAGTGTGGGAATTGTTGATGCCAGTACCTTAAGTATCACTCAGCTTTATGGGGTTGATAATGTCGGTGGGTCTGCACGAGGGAGAGATGTGTTATTTAGGGATCTAGACTCTATTTATGCTATTTACGACTATGGTTCTGGAGGGACGAGAAAAACAGGAATTCTTGAATTAGCTAATTGCTCAACAAACTGCACATTAGTAGGAGCACACGAATACGGTGCCCCAGTTGGTAATAATAAGCCAACACGTCTTATTGCTTCTTCGGGTGTTTTATTTGCGACAGGAAGCACAACGGGCTATGACCAAGGCGCTGAAGCTGCCTCATTTGTCAAATTGCCACAGACTTTAAGTGCTACAAATCTATGTAATGGTTTAACCCCGTTCCCAGGTAATCTTATTCCACTGAATAGAACACTAGAACCTTTAGTTATAAATCAAACTGCTTGGGGTATACCTATTTCTTTTAACCACCCTGTTGGCTATTTAGCTGCACTAAACTTCACTCTTAATGCCGTTTGCACACCTCCCCCTGTCACCACAGCCACAACTGCTTCTGCGATAACAACCGTTTTTACTACACTGGTATCAACACTGTTAAGCAGCACTGCACCAGGTGTTCCTGCCTTACCATCATCTTCGCCTTCAGGCGATAAAGATGATAGTACCATTGCTATTATTGCTGCCATTGCAGGTGCGCTTTTTATTCTCTTGTGTCTTGGTAGCCTCGGGTTTCTTGTAGCAAGAAAACGCCTCAAATCTGCAAATAGCGATACACCGGAAAACCTTGAGCTTCCTGATTCCCAAACAACACTATTTGGCACGCATGCAACCGGCCCCCGTGAATTAGCAAAAACTAATTTTAGCGGGCAATTAATTGGGAGTGATGATACGGTTTTCTTGATTGCAGGCACGGACAAACAACTGCAAAGGCTATCGGGCTTGTTGGGCAGGAATGTTTTTCGCTCTACAGATGGCCATTGCGCTATTGGCAAAGGCAGTTTTGGTGAAGCGCTGATTGCTAAAGATAGTGGAACGGGTAGCGAGTTTGTGTTGTGTAAATCAGTTAAAAACACGCCAACCAATCCTGGGATTATTGCAGCATCAGAAGGTGAAGCACAAATTCAAAGAAACTTAACAGGGTTGCCGCATGTTAATCCATTGCGTTTTTATGGGCGAGTAGAGGACGATAGCGGTAATGAAATGTTGATTACCGTTAGTGAGCTGGCTGATTTTAATGGTGATGAGCTACGTCAAGGTATTTTGTCAATGGATACTGATACGCAAAATAAAGTAGCGGTAGATGTGCTGCGTAGCTTATTGACCGGCGCTTCGGCAATGCATGATGGTGCAGACAAGCAACAGCCGGGTATGGCTAAAACTCATTTTGCTGGCAACACCATTCACAGAGATATTAAAGCCGATAACTTTGTTGTCCGAAATGGCGTGGTGGAACTTATTGATTTTGGTTTAACACAAACATGTGATGGCTGTTATAGCCGAGAAGAAGATATTCGACATGGTGATAAGCGTTTTTATGATATGGCGCGTGTCAAGCATTGGCGTGGTGAGCAAGATGCGTCGGGTCAATTGGTTGGTTTTGATGGTAAGGCTAGTGATATTTTTGCGGTTGCAATTACTGTGTTAATGCAATTGATTGGCCGTCATCCGTTTATTAATATTGAAGGTGTTAATTCACCTGAAGTTAACCGAGTCAAAGCAGCTAAAGAGGATTTATATCGAGACATACAAAAATTATATGCGCATCACACTCGCCAACAAATTGGATCTTTGGTGCAAAGTGTATTGATTAAGGCGCATTGGAATGAAACGTTTATGCAGGAGTGCTTGGATGCTATTCCAGAGCTTCAAACAACGGATACGAATAGTATTTTTTACGTGTTAAAGCAGTTGCTAAATGTTGATGCTAAAGCACGATTATCTGCTCGTGATGCATTGAACTCTTCTGTGTTTACTGCTACGAATAATCAGTTTGCAAACGATGCAGAGCGTGTGCAGGTGTATGGCCAAGTTAAAGCGGCATTATCATCGAAAGGTGGTGTAGCAAAAGCAGTGACTTCTGATGCTGACTACCAAGGCGCAGGTGCTCAGGATGCAGATTATCAGGGTGCAGGTGCTCAGGATGCTGACTACCAAGGAGGCGTTTATGGTGGTAATGACGATAAAAGCCATTATGGATTGCCAGCAAATCCTGCTTTAGAACCATTTTATAACGCAGGGGTTAGTGATGGTGCAGATACAGGTTTTGCAGGATCAGTGGCGGCACCCGGAGGTCCTGGAGCGTTTGCCCAACCTGCTGCCGGAGCAAGTGTTGATATGCACGGAAATCCTATTGACGGTAGCTATGGGAATCAAAAGTTTACTGGATTTCAATAAATAGCACCATCTTGATTCGGAACCACGCGCGCAAGCAAGTGCTATAGAAAACTGTGCTTGCTAAAGGCAGGTTTTTTGCTGGATTTTAATAGATAGCACGATCGTGATTCGGAACTACGCGCG
>JAJFJO010000356.1 GCA_021774015.1 Gammaproteobacteria bacterium | reverse complement strand
TAGATAGCAGCGGCAATAGCCCGTATAAAAACAATCAAAATGTTAAGCGGATTGTTGATACTGCTGCTAGCGCAACAATGTTATATGTAAAAAATGCGACTCATACAGTTGCACAATACACAGATACAAATGCGAAAGGTCGAACTTTTCATTACCATATGGGGGGCGGGCTTTCTGGGGTTGGGGAAGAAATGTTGAGCACTATTTTAGGGCCAATGGTTAACCTAATTGCTGCATTTGAAGTGCCTCCTAATGATCCTACATTATTTTTACATATGATTGGTATGGATTGTTTGGGTTTATCAGGAATTATATGGTTTGGTATGGCCTCTATTGTTGGTATTGCGTTAGCGGTTACTGCGCTATGTGAGTCAGTGGTGAATGCTGCTCCAGCGGTTAATGGTGTGATTGACTGGATTAAACCGCCATTGTATATGTTGGCAACGATGATGTTAGTGATAGGTGTGATTCTTGGTTATTACGTGCCGCTCTATCCCTATATGTTATTTACTTTTGGTGTGATTGCTTGGCTCATTGCGGTGATTGAAGCAATGGTAGCAGCGCCGTTAGTGTGTTTGGGTTTAACGCACCCTGAAGGTCACGACTTTTTAGGTGAGGCTAAGCAAGCACTGATGTTATTGCTAGGCGTATTTTTGCGACCGGTATTGATGGTGATAGGTTTAATTGGCGGAATGATTCTCTCGTATGTGGCATTTAAAATTTTGATTTATACGTACTCTGGATTTATTGGTGATCTGATGTATGCCACCGTTCCGGTGCAGGGCGCTAATGTTGGTGGTGTGTTAGCTAACGCAGTACTAGCGAATATTAATGTTGCAGCTACGGCAGGTGGTGTTGATAGTATGATGATGGCGGCATTAATCACATTCCCATTATTTTTAATTATTTTTGCAATGCTGACGTATATCATTACGAATCAGTGTTACAGTTTAATTTATTCATTGCCGGATAATATTATGCGCTGGATTGGTGCACCGACCACGCCGAGTACAGCCGCTCAAATGGCGAGCCAGGTGCAGGGCATGATGTCCAATGGTGCTCAAACTGCAGCTAGAGCAGCAAGTGATGCTCATGGCGCTTATATGAATCTTGAGCAGACTAAGACGGATATCGATGATGCAGATAAGAAGCGTCAAGGTGGTATGGATGTTAGTGGTGCTGGTAAAGGTGGCGGCAAAAGTGGCGGCAAAGGTGGCGGCGGCAAGGACGGTGGCGCTAGCGCTAACGTGGGTAGCTAGTTAGTTAGGCGGTCGTGTTGCTGATAACAGCCTCTATATAAAATTAAGCATGCTATACTGTTGTGTAGCATGCTAACCCCAAGAGTGTATATTATGACGGAGTCTATTGAGCAAGACGTTAAGCAGGTTATTAGTGGGTATTTTGAAGTTGATATTGATGTGTTAACGGGCAAGACGCATTTTGTAAATGATTTAGATATTGATTCTTTGGATGCGTTAGATTTGCTGCTTGTGATTAACGAAGAATTTAATACACACATCCCTCCTGAAAACATAGAAGATATTCACACGGTGGCGGATATGGTTGCGGCTGTCGAGGCGGATAAAAACGCACATTGATTTTCAGCTGCGTATGCGAGTAAGTGGCCTAGTCTCAGAACCATGCACGTCAGTAAGTGGCCTCTAAAACCAGGCACACTCTCGCTTCAGAACCAAAAACGCTGAAGGCGTATAACCTGTAGAGCTCGGGGTTGAGCGCGTGAAGCGCGATAACCCTGGGTAAATAGCACCGAACCACCTTCAGCCCTGAAAGGGCGGAACAGGAAATGTCACAAATAGTCACGCCTCTCTACACCTTTTCACCTATTTGAAAGTTTCTGTAATTCAGACTATGATTATTGCTGAATTACTGATATTCAGAGGTTTTGATATGAAGCATGAAATTACTAAGCTCGGTAAACGAGGCACTGTGGTTATCCCTTCAGGATTGCGGTTAGAAATGCATTTGGAAGAGGGTGATCTTTTGATTGCGGAAAATCATGGTGATGGAATTTTATTGAAGCCGGCGGTTGCATTGCCTGTTGAGATTTATAGCGCTGAACGCAAAGCGGAGTTTATTCTCTCTAATGCTGTTGATTCTTCTGATTATAAAGCTGCTCGTAAAACAGTAAAAGAAATGGGACTTGATCCAGATAAGATTCCCCACCATAAACCAAAATAAAAAGAATATGACATGGATAGATTGTTTTTAGATGCAAATGTGTTGTTTTCAGCTGCTTATAGTGAAAATAGTAGGATTAAAAAAATCTGGGTATTAAAAGGTGTAAAGCTAATTTCATCGAATTATGCTGTAGAAGAAGCCCGAAGGAATTTACGTGATGTCGATAAGGTGGAGCGTTTGCATTCAATGCTAGAACATATTGAGATTCATACGGAATATGATGATGTATTGCTGCCTCAAAACATCAAGCTACGAGAAAAAGATCGTCCCATACTTGCTGCTGCTATAGGCTCAAATGTCAGCTATCTAATTGCAGGGGATGTTCGTGATTTTGGTTGTTTTTTTGGGAAAACCATCAAAGGGGTTGTTATTCTTCCCCCAGCAGATTATTTTTCTTTACGCCTTTCCCAATAAGGCTCTTGGATATTATTGTCTTTATTAATAATTCTTGCTGCAACAAACAATAAATCTGACAACCGATTAATATACATTTGCGAATGCACATTAAGCGGATGCTCTTGTGATAAGGTAAATAAATTTCTCTCTGCGCGACGACAAATAGTGCGTGCGACATGCGTTTGCGCAGCAGCGATATGACCACCAGGTAGAATAAATTCTTTTAGGTAGTCTAATTCATCATTAAGTGCATCTAATTGTTGCTCTAAATACTCTGTATATTTTACGGTTAATGTCTCAGTGCCGGGTATGGCTAGTTCGCCGCCGAGATCAAATAAATCATTTTGTACCTGAGTAAAGCAGGTCTTTAATGGGTCGCGCAGTGTGGGGTCGCATAAAACGACACCAATACTTGCGCTTAATTCATCAATAGTGCCAAGGCACTCTATGCGCAGATCGTTTTTAGACACTCGGCTTCCGTCAGCAAGGCCTGTGGTGCCCTTGTCTCCTGTGCGAGTATAGATTTTTGAAAGTCGATGTCCCATGATTTTGCCCTGCTTGTGAATGTGTAAACGCACTCAATTGCGTTCTGTAGGTTGAAAATAGCATGTAAATCAAATAGTTGCAAATTTAGTTTTTTTGCGGCAAGTAATGCCGTAATTCGCTGCTATAGTTTCCTTATGGGTAATAACGGGAGTGTGATTGTGGGTATACAAGAAAAGCGCCAATTATTTCGTCTTAAAGATTCCATCGCTTTGAGTCAACGCATGCTCACAGAGGAAGAGGTGAATAATGCAATTACACAGCTCACTCATGAAGTGGAAAGCAAGAGTTTATTTCCGGAGCTTAAAGAAGAGCATCTACCATCAGATGCCGACATTAGCATTTTCGGATTATCATTTATTACCAAAGAGATGATTCCAGCAGGCACTAACCTTGCATTAACAATGAAATTGTCATCATTACCCAATTTGATTTTAGCAGTGAGTACAGTAACTCATTGTGAGCGTGATATAGAAAATCACTATTGTCGTGTAGGGGTTAAGTTTTTGTATATGCATAAAGAAGATTTCAATACACTAGAAGACTATATTGTTGATAAATTGCAAAGCGCGTTACAGCAATGGCAGCCGGGCGACAATGGTATGGATTCCGATTTTGTTGATATTGATCGGATTTAATTTCATTCAGGTCACCCCAAAATTTTTTAAAACCAAATAAACCCCGGAAGTGAGCTCGAATTTATTTCCGGAGGGAAATATAATTAACTATCTTGCTTTTCAGTATCACGCTCACGCGTAGGCATTAATTCAAACCATAACGCATTAAGAATGGCAAAGGCGGCAGCTAATCCAAAACCTAGAATCCAAGAAAAATACCACATATTGATAACTCCTTAATACGTTGTTGCATCATTTTTTTCAATGTAGTCGGTCGTAACTTTGCCACGCATCACCCAGTATGCCCATGAGGTATAGGCTAAAATAATCGGCATAAAAATAACAACAGCTACTAACATAATGTTGAGTGTCATTTTGCTTGAGGATGCATCCCATACTAGCAGGCTAGAGCTGGGGTTGGTAGAAGAGGGCAAAATAAAAGGAAACATACTCACACCCACGGTAGTGACCACTCCAAATGTGCTGACGGCTGAGCAAATAAATGCGAACAAACTTGATCGGATATTTACAAAAAGAATGACGCCAATAGCACCCACAAAGCCCATAATGGGCGCAAGTATCATCCAGGGGTGATCAAAATAATTGGCGATCCATGCACCTGTTTGAAGCGCGACTTGCTTGTGTAAAGGGTTGGATGGGCCGTTAATGTTAATTGCTTGAGTTAAAACGTAACCTTTGATATGTGTCGCAACCCAATACCCAGCGATTGAAAACACAATAAGCAGTAATAAGGCAAACAGGCGTGATGCTTTAACGGCGCGAGAGCGAATAATGCCTTCTGTTTTCATTGCAGAGTAGACACCGCCATGCATAATAATCATAGAAACACTCACGAGGCCACACAGTAATGCGAAAGGATTAAATAATTGCCAGAACTGTCCGGTGTAAAATGCACGCAAGGTTGGATCAAGGTAAAAGGGAATGCCTTGAAGTATATTGCCGATAGCGACGCCAAAAACCAGAGCGGCCACGATCGCAGCTAGCGACAAACTCCAGTCCCATGTGCTGCGCCAGCGTGGGTTGTTCATTTTACTCCTGTATTTAAAGGCAACAGGGCGAATGATAAAGGTAAGTAATAATAACAACATGGCTAAATAAAAACTTGAAAAAGCAACGGCGTAAATAATAGGCCAAGCTGCAAAAATAGCCCCGGCACCTAGAATAATCCAAACTTGGTTGCCTTCCCACACAGGGCCTACCGTATTAATAACCGTGCGACGCTCAAGGTCTTTGCGCCCAAGGAAAGGTAATAATGCAGCGGTACCAAGATCAAAACCATCCATGACAGCAAAGCCTGCGAGCAGCACGCCAAGCAATACCCACCAGATAATACGTAATGTTGAATATTCCATTATTGTAGCCCTTTATTGATTGTTAGCTGGAAAGTATGTATCAGACATTGTTTGGTATTTTTTCTCAATACCATCAGGCCCCAGTCTCGCATACTTCACCATTAAGAATACTTCAATAATGGCCAGCACAGTGTAAATAGCGATGAAACCGGCAAGGGACATTACTACATCTTGTATTGCGAGTGAGGACGAGGCGATGTTGGTTGGCAGCATGCCTTCGATGACCCAAGGTTGGCGGCCATGCTCTGCAACAAACCAGCCAAGTTCAACGGCAATCCAAGGTAAAGGTAGGCTAAAAGCGGCCATATATAAGAACCACCTTTTGTCGAGCTTTCGGAAAGTTGATAATAAAAACCCTACTGAAAATAAAAATATAAAGAAAAAGCCGCAAGCCACCATCACGCGAAAACTCCAAAATAAAGCAAAGATGTTGGACGGTACGGTTGCCCACGCGGCTTTATCCAGTTGTGCTGGCGTCGCTTTTGCAGGATTTTTAGCAAATTCACGAACTAAAAATCCATACCCAAGCGCTCTTGAGTTTTGGCTGAATGTAGCTTGTGCTGCTTTATTGTTGGGGTCTTTCTCAAGAATTTGTAGGGCGGTATAGGCTTTGATGCCTTTTGGAATCAAGTTGACTCGAGAGTACTTAACAAGTGCATTAATGCCAGGCAGCACTTGGTTAAGCGAGCGAGTAGCGATGATGCCTAAAACATAAGGTATTTTAATTCTATAATACGTTTTGTGGTCTTTGTTGCTAGGAAATCCAATAAGATTGAATGAAGCAGGTGCTTTTTCTGTTTGCCACATGCCTTCCATCGAAGCGAGCTTCATTTTTTGGTGTTGATTAGAAAGGTAGCCGCTTTCATCGCCGAGTACAACAACGGATAATGCGGATGCTAATCCGAAAGAGATAGCAACGGTCATTGAGCGCTTAGCAAATTCGATATTGCGCCCGCGTAATAAATAAATGGCACTGATTGATAATACAAACATAGCGCCGGTTACGTAGCCCGCGCTAATGGTATGAACGAATTTAGCTTGAGCTACCGGATTAAAAATCACTTTGGTAAAACTGCTGACTTCCATGCGCATTGTTTGAAAATCAAACTTAGCGCCAACGGGATTTTGCATCCAACCATTAGCAACTAGAATCCAAAGAGCAGAAAAGCTAGAGCCCAGCGCAACACACCAGGTAACGATAAGGTGGCCAAGCTTTGATAACTTGTTCCAGCCAAAGAAGAATAGGCCTATAAATGTAGCCTCTAAAAAAAATGCCATAAGCCCTTCAATAGCTAACGGTGCCCCGAAGATGTCACCGACGTATTGCGCGAAGTAGGACCAGTTTGTGCCGAACTGAAATTCCATGGTGATCCCAGTTGCCACACCAATTGCAAAATTAATGCCAAATAAAATTCCCCAAAATTGAGTCATGTCTTTCCAGATTTTGCGCCTCGTCATCACATAGACAGTTTCCATAATGGCAAGCATCGATGCAAGGCCGATGGTGAGTGGGACAAATAGGAAGTGGTACATAGCCGTTAGCGCAAACTGCCAACGTGATAGAATAACCGCGGCGTGGTTAGGTAGCATAGTCATGAGCTCCTTTTGATTTTCGAACAACCAGCTTGTTGCGGCAGATTATATCACTAAGAGTCTATAGATGCAGGGTTTTTTTGTTGGCTTTTGCCC
This sequence comes from Gammaproteobacteria bacterium, assembly GCA_021774015.1. Classification (GTDB taxonomy): domain Bacteria; phylum Pseudomonadota; class Gammaproteobacteria; order Coxiellales; family Coxiellaceae; genus JAJFJO01. The sequence goes on along the minus strand of JAJFJO010000356.1, from coordinate 6,980 downwards.
GCCATAATGTTATTAATAAGCATTCGCATTTGCGGTGAAATTTTTTAGTAATCTTGTTAAGGCTTGTGTAACTGTTTTTTTAAAGATGTAGTATTATGACTCAAAAAATTATTCACGTTGATATGGATTGTTTTTATGCCGCAATTGAAATGCGGGACAATCCAGCGCTTCGTAACAAACCAATTGCGGTTGGTGGGTTCAGCGATCGGCGAGGTGTGATTTGTACGAGCAATTATGAGGCTAGGCGGTATGGTGTTAAATCTGCGATGGCAAGTGCTTATGCATTGAAGCTGTGTCCGGAACTAGAAATTATCAGGCCAAATTTCACAAAGTATCGTGAGGCATCTAAAGTTATTCAAGGTATTTTCAAGCAGCATACCGATATCATAGAGCCGCTGTCTTTGGATGAGGCTTATTTGGATGTAACAGAATCGTCGGAATTAGCGGGAAGTGCTACGTTAATTGCTAAACAAATACGTCAAGAAATCTGGGAAAGCCAGGATTTAACTGCTTCAGCAGGTGTGGCGCCTAATAAATTTCTTGCTAAAATAGCTAGCGATTGGGAAAAGCCCAATGGTTTGACGGTTATTACGCCTGAAAAAATTGCTGAATTTGTAGCTGCATTACCGGTTGAAAAAATATGTGGTGTAGGAAAAGTAACAGCCAAGAAAATGCATGCGATGGAAATAGTGACATGCTTGGACCTGCAGCAATATGATAAAGAGATCTTGTCACAACGTTTTGGCAAGTTTGGTGCGCGTCTCTACGATTTGGCGCGTGGTAATGATGATAGGAAAGTGCAGCCTAATCGTTTGCGTAAATCATTAAGTGTGGAGCACACCTATCCTAGTGATTTGGTTCATGATGATGATTGCTTGGTGGCAATTGAAGTGTTATTTGAGGAATTAAAAAATCGGCTGAGAAAACACAGTGAGCGAAAAATTCATAAGCAGTTTTTAAAAATAAAATTTAATGATTTTCAGCTGACGACTATTGAGTGTGTGACCGCTGGTTTGAATATTTCTGTATATAAACAACTTTTTCAAAATGGTCGGCAGCGCCATTCCAACCCTATTCGGTTGCTAGGCGTTGGTGTGCACTTTAATAACGATGAATTTTCTGGACAAATGGAGTTTGAGGTTTAACGTGCTAAAGAAGTCTGTTTCCTTAGTTGAAAAATAAAAGCAACCAGAATCATTAATGAAATAATTGCTATCGGCAGGGTGAAGAAAAATAACAAGCAGCTAACACCTAGTAGCCCGGTTGGTAAGAACAAGAAAATAAAGAATCCCACAATCATAAATAGCTTTCGAAAGTAAAATACATGTCCGCGTGGTTTGCTTTGCCCATTTTTGGGTAGGTAACTGAGTAACAATGATGGCAGTGATTTTTCGTGCGCTAATAATTTTAATAGAAAGAAAAAGCCGATTAACGAGATGATCACGGCAGGGTATGAGTGTGTGATCATGATGCTGATACTTGCATGCTTTAGTAGGTATAGAGTAACTGCCAATATTAAAGGGAGTAATAACGTGCCGCCAATAACGTGTCGCACTGTGTAGCCTTTAGAAATTTTAGCAATATAGGCGCTAGTTGTTGGTAACCAGCTAATCCACCAAGTGACGATAAAAACCCGCCACAATGTGTCATGACCAATGGCATTATAGAGTGTTGCAATGATAGGCATGGGAATTTTTATGGGGTAGATGCTGTAAAAAAGCCAGCTGAGTGCATAGATAAAAATGCCTAGTGCGATGCATAGGATAAATAATTTTAGCCAAATAGTGGCCCGTTTCGATAAAAAGTTTTTCAACCATTGTTTAAAAGGTTTAGTAAATAGTGTGATGATGGTTAGCAGCGTAATAATAACAGTGGTGAAATGATCGCCGGTGGGTATTGGGTATTTTACAGACGATAGTAAATAGCTAATTGATAAGGCTACAATGGCAATGGTAGAAATAAGAGCGCCTCGGGTTGCTAGTTGTGCGTCGAGGTTCACGTGAGTGCCAAATCGATCACTGGTTTTGCTTTTATATAGAGGCAGCAATAGATTGTTTATTAATGCATCTTGCTGTAACCGGTAGCTGACATAGGCCATGCTGGATGCGGTGATGGCAATGGCAGCCCAGGGATAAAGCCCGAGTGACACCAAACTGTAATGTAGGCTGGGAAGTAACATATTGTTATTTGTCTGTGTGTGCACAGGTAAAGACACGTTAACTAATTGGTTAACCCCAACGAATATTGCGCACAAACTAATTTGCAATAATACAATTCGGCTGAGCCATTGTTTGGTAGGGTAGAGTCGTTGAGAGCCGCTGTCTGTCGATAATGTTTTGCCTCCCCACGGTGTAACGATTAACAAGCCGCACGCAATAAGGAATAACCAGTGTAGTGTAAAGCTTGTTAGCAGGGGTTTAGCAGCGAAAAATAATAGTGCGAGACAGGTGACTAGTAAGAATAGCCCGAGTGCATAGTTAAAGGATGCTCGTTGTGGGGTGTACTTCATTGCATGCACCATCCATGATGTGCTGTTGTTTAAGGCTATATCATATCATAAAAATATGCTTGTGATCAGTTTTGTAGAGTGTTTGGTTTTTTCAGGAGCTTGATATTCCATGTTTTATGTTCCATAATACATGGAACATAAAACATGGAATATAGGCATGGTGATGAAAACAGACTACTTCCCCCTCGGCACAGCGCATGGGCAGTCATTTTGCAACAGAAAGAACGAATTATCTTATTTAATCAATAATATAGGTCTGTCACGACCTACATTGATTATGTCGCCGAGGCGCTATGGTAAAACGAGCTTAGCGCTAAGAGCTTTTGAGTTATCTAAAGCGACCTATACTCATATTGATTTTTATAAAGAGCTTGATGCTAATGACATTGCTCAGTCTATAATCAATGGTGTTGGTGATTTACTTGGTAAAATTGAAGGTAGGCCAAAACAATTGTTACGTTTGGCAGCGGATTTTTTTTCAGATTTACAGGTTAATTTTTCTTTAGGTAGTTTAGGTGTGACTGTAGAACTGAGCGATCGTAAAAAGCCTGCTGAAAAAATTCAAAATGTTTTGAAAAAATTACATAAATTTCTTGTTAAGCGAAAAGTAAAAATTGTCTTGTTTATTGACGAATTTCAAAGGCTTGCTGATATTGAAGGTGCTGAAGCAATTGAAGCGGCTATTAGACACGAGGCTCAGATTTCTAAAAATATTACATATTTGTTTTCAGGAAGTAATAGGCACTTAATAGAAGATATGTTTTTTGATAGCAAAAGACCTTTTTATAAGCTTTGTGATACTATCCGTCTCGATAGAATTTCCGAAGAGCATTATTCACGTTATATTCAGCAAGCTTCTAAAAAACGTTGGAAGAAGCAGTTGGAAAAAGAAGTAATTGATGCTGTACTGGAATTAACTGAGTGTCACCCTTACTATGTAAATTTATTATGTTTTAGAGTATTTTTAAATGAATTTCCAAATGAGAAAAGTGTTATTTCTAACTGGAAGCGATGTGTTGATGAAGGTCGCTCTCAAATTGAGCGTGAAATAGATTTTTTGAGTTTAAATCAAAAAAAATTAATTATAGGGATGAGTCGCTTTGGCCCTACAAAACATCCTACAAGTAAAGATTTTTTAAGGAATTTGGGGGTGTCATCTACGAGTGTTTCATTGGCACTTACAACACTTATCAATAAAGATTATATTTATCAGGATCAGCTTGGCTATTACAAGTTGCTGGATCCAATGATTTGTCATCTGTTTCAAGGAAATCGCTAGCTTGCTTTTAATAAGGGTTATCCATTATCATCCGCCAACCGCGCGCTTAATAATTTATAAGTGCGGTCAGAGATTAGGCCTTCTTTGTATTTGCGTTCAACATCAACACGCATGGGTTGACCAAATTCATTTAACAGTGCGCGAGTGGTTGCAGTAATGTTTTCAGGATCGCTGTCTAACAACCTGTCACGAACTGTTTCATTAAACACTAAGTATTCGCGCAGTGCGACACGTTTGCCATCAACCGTGGGTATCAAGCGCTGCCACACAACAAGGCGCATGGTTTCAATTATATCAATTGTTCTGCCCAAGCGTTCTTCTTTGGGGAATGTACCGACAAGACGACGCACGGTTTCAGCGACACCATTGGCATGCAATGTGGTGTAAACCGGGTGTCCAGTAAGAGCGGCTTCTAATACTGCGCTCATCGTTTCTTGGTCGCGTGATTCACCTACAAGTATCGCATGGGGTTTACGACGCAATGCGTTGCGCACACCGGCAGCAAAGCTGGGTAAATGTCGTGGAATTTCAGATTGAGAAACAATTGCAGATGGCATTTCTAAAGAGTCATACACAAATTCAATCGGTGCCTCATATGTTAAAATTTTACGGTTACTATCGGGCTCTTCTGCAAGCTCTTTGATAATAGCCGCTAATAATGTACTTTTACCAGAGCCGGTTGCACCTGTAATATAAACAACACCTTCATTGGGCGCGATATTTTTAGTAATCTCTTCGGGTAGCTCTAATGAAGTTAAAGAGGGCGGTGCGCAAGGGATTGTGCGAATCGTAATTTGTATGCCTTCGTGGCCATCCACATGAATACCCGTACCATTAACACGATGTCGATAACGATCACTGCGATTGGGGCGAATTTCATAATGTGTATCTAAGTCGTCACCCCGCATGATCTGTGTTGTACCATTGGGGCCATACATGGCATTTAATAAATCGCCGACTTCCGAGTTCGATAGCTCTTTTCGTGTTAATCGAAATAAGCGACCATAGATCTCACCCATAATAGGCGCGCCTGTTTGAATCGTCACATCAGACGCATTAATGTGGTGTGCAAATATTAATAAATCATCGATATGATGAGGCTCGAAACGCGATGGCTCGCGCGAGTAAAGATATTCACTGTGTGTTTCTGCCATCGTTTTCATATCAAAGCCTTCTCTTTTAGCAAAGACGCCTTATTCTGTCACGATAGGCGTCCATTTATTTGGGTTGGTTTGTAATCTTGAGTGTGCCGTGATGCGTGAAACACGATCATTGATGCGTATTTCTTTGCCGTTACCGGTGACACCTAAGTTAGCATGTGCGACATAAGGTGAGTTAACCATATGTTCCGCTAATAATTTGCGATACAGCACCATGCCCATATAGTCGCGTTTTAGGCGGCTTAAATTCACTGAAAAAATTTCATTCGCTTGGTGTAAGCCTTGTTTCCAACCTTGTTTGAAGTAGACGTTCCAAACGATCGCTTCCGCACGCGTTGTGGGGAGTAATGAATGATCTGGTAGTGTTGGTTTTTTGAAGGACATATATAGATAACCACGCCAAGAAGGAGGCACCGTTACAAATCGGGCAGGGCTAACAATTTTATAAATTTTAGATGATGTGCGAATTGCATCATTATTTGCTAGATTCAAGCTGTTATTTGCTTGTGTAATAACAGGGGGTAGCACATCGCCATCAATTAATATTTGATTGAAGTCGAAAACATGTGTGAGATAATGGGTTTCTTGACTCAGTGTGTGATTAATTTGTAGAGAGCGCCAGGCAAGTGCGCCACGTGCTCCTAATGAAATGGCGGCACCTTTTAAAGCTTCTAGTCGAATCGGATTAATTTGGCTGCTTCCTGTGGGTAGCGAGCTCGCTCTCACAAAGCCGACATCTGCAGTGATGGCGGATTGTCGATGTGCGGATGCAACGCCAGAAAAGCTGGCTAAGCTAACGATGCATAGGCTACAAATTAATTGACGCAATAACATAATTTACACTCTCAACAATTTTAATAATAACGTAACTCAATAGTTTTAGAACGCGAATATACACTAACGCTCGCTTTGCCAACAACTTGATAGCGAATGTTACGTAATATATAGGCTAACGGTTCATTACGCGCATTCACATTAACCAGTACAGCAGTAGCGGGTCGATTACCTATAACGCGAAATTTATAGCCGCTTACTTTAGCAATTTCTTTAACGACAGGTCCAACAGGGCCGGTCCAGTTGATTGAAGCAACATGTGACATACCAATCGCGTTTGGATTGGTGGGTCTGCCCATACGCACGCCGGGATGGGTGGCGCTTTTGATGGCTTGTAAATGTTGCAATGAGCCGCCGATAGACGTGGCAGCTTCAGCTATTTGAGCTTGCGCCTGGCGGTCGCTAGACTGTACGGGAACACCATTCGCTGATACATATTTAAGATTCAGGTCGACTACACGCTTGCTATCTGAAGCACAGCCGGCCAAACTAAGCGATGCAATAACGACTGGAATTAGAATTAAATGTCTTTTTTTCATATGCTTACTTCTATGTTAATGATTATTGACATTGGTGGCTCTGAGTACTGGCCAACCTGCATTTCGAACTATTGTAAGGCATCAACCTTAAGGGAACATTAAGGGATAGAAATAATATTTATTAAATCTTAATGTTTCCTTAAGGTTTAACCGCTAGAATAGTAGCCACTCTATATAGATAAAGGTGGCTTTATGAAAGCAGGTGCTGAAGCACATTGGCGAGATTCGGCAAGATCGATACGTTTTTTCATTTGGGATGGAAAAGCGGTTTTTCCTATGGTGCTATTCTTAATGCATATTGCAATCTGGACGTTTGTATTAGCGCTAGGCACCATGATGTTTTTTACTATATTAAATAGATACGGTTTTAGTCCGATTGTTTTTGGTCGCTGGTTACGAAGCTTTGTTGCCGGGCCACGAAAGATAACGCAACCATGGTGGATGAATTAAGTGGATATTTCTAAAAAGATGTGCAGCATCGCGAAAAACATTGATGCAACGTTTACCTTAAAAGGCAGTGTAATTACCTACGAAGAGATCTTTGCCGATACCGGTTTATTGCCGGGCTTGACGCGTCGAGCTGATCAATTGTCATCGTTATGTTTTGGCTATGGTTTAGGGGCAAGTTACGAGGATGCTGAAAAATCACTTTTAAACTC
>JAJFJO010000355.1 GCA_021774015.1 Gammaproteobacteria bacterium | reverse complement strand
AAAATAGAATTTAATACAGCTATGGGAGATTCAGAAGCTTATGATGATTTGCTTGAGTCGTTTAGGGCGATGCAGCTTCATCATGGATAAAGAGGTGTTTTGGTTTTTGTGTTAAGAAGCGAAATTATAGTTTATTTTCTTACTTGTGATGAGGTTCTACTGAGCGTCACACATAACTAATTTATCATGTAAATCAGCATGTTATTAAAGAAGTATCGTTACTTATACTATCTGGTATAATATAAATTATGGCACTATTTTATACAATATTGCACTTTTTTAATGGCATGACTCGATTTGCTAGACCTGTTGGGCGGCGTGCTTTGCTTGCTAAAGCACCTAGAAAACATGGACCTAAAGGCCCTGATCAAGCTGTCATTAATGTAATAGTTGATATGAAAAAACGTAATCTATGTTATGGGTGTCGTCGAATTGCTATGCAAATCACATTGGTATTTGGAATTAAAATGGATAAAGATACTGTCAGACGTGTGCTTAACAAACACTACAAAAACACACCAGAAGACTCCAGCCCTTCTTGGTTGACCTTGGACAGCCTTAAAGAAATAGCTTTTAAATAAAACATGATAGGGAGACATGATGAGCAGAAGAGGTATTCGCAGCAGATGGGATAATATTTATTTTTCACAATCAGACAATACAATCATGCCTAAAACTGCAGATGGGGCCTGCCACGCATATTCATTGTATTTTTTGTTCCTTGTACATACTAAAGGATTGCCAAATACCGCAAAAATTCTCGCAACCCATGGCGCAAATTACATACTGCACGCCCAAGCTTGGGGCGATCAGCAAAGCTACAATAAATCACTATCAAGTGCTACCCCCACGAAGGAAGAAGATTCAGACACAATAGCAACTAGAACTTGGTTGCCACACCTAAAGTGGTGTCCTCCTGGAACTGATATTTTTGGTGTCCCACTAAAACATACAATGTCCAAGGTATTAGACTTTGTGCTTTCTGCTGTTGATGGTGCTCCATTATACTGTATTGCGAGATGCTTTATGATGAGTGGAGGGAGAGGGGGGCAACATTCAGTAGCTTTTTATGCTGAACCTGGCAGTACTACTGTAACTGTTTTTGATCCAAACTGTGGTATTTTGCGTATAAATGGTGCGGCTTCACATTACTGGCAAGGAAAATTAGGTGTATCCACCACTTATGTGGGTTTTGATAAGATGCTTTTTATAGAGTGGCCATCATGAATAACGCATAAATAATTGTGGGTGCCTCAAATCCGACTGTTTATTTAAAAATATGTTACGTTATTTAAGTGTCGCATAGAGATTATACTAGATAAACGTGTTTAGCCGCATTCTCTAGGTTTAATTGAGTTTAAAGGGCTAACTAAAAAAACATTTGTGGGAGATCAAACAGTTTATGATAATTTGTTATAATCGCTTAGGGTGACACAGTAGCGCCATAATTAAAATGCGGTTATGTTTGTGTGTGTTGGAAATAAGGTGAGTGATTATGCCTCAGGATTGTAATATTTATAATTATAATGATCTTAAACGTATTGATATTGGTAATACATGTTTTGGGAGCTCTGATGAAGCAAGCAGTGATCTTCAGAAGTTTATGGTATGGGTTGAGAGTTTTTTAACAAAAGCATCTAACCGTTTAGGTAGAAAAGGGGATGTATGTCCTTGGTGTGCGCCATCACTAAAAGCCGGACAATTTTGGGTAACTCAATTAGATGTGAGTACTTGCTCTGAGACTCAACAAGATAAGCATTTTTTGCAATTACTGGAGCAGTGGTTTGAGCTCGAGAAGCAGTCACCAACAACTAATTCAGTACGAACCATGATAACAATTCTTACGGGTTTGGATGATATTGAACATAAGATTTTAAGTATTCATAGACGCTTGAAAATACAATTTGTTGAAAGAGGCCTTATGTTTGGAGAATTCTACCCTCATAATACAACACCTGGAATACGAGATATACAGTTTCGCCCACTTGATTCCCCGGTTCCTCTTTTAGTAATTCGCCCAATGCTGCCTCTTGATATTATTTTTTTGTCACAAGATAAAAATTATCGAGAAGCTTATTATAAAAAATTCACATCAATTTCCAATGGAACGCTTAAAAAAATAGAAGCGGTTACAGAGCCTTATACCATAACTTCATCCTATGGAACTGCATAACCGAGAAATGATATTTTATGCGTTTATCATTATAGCCACACAAATTACTTGAAAGGGAAAAATAGATATGACATTTAATGAAGATATTGCTCATAATTTGCTTCAAAAGCAGAAACGTTTACCTGTTGAATATTTATATGATGATATGGGTAGTCAATTATTTGATGATATAACAACCTTGCCTGAGTATTATCAAACTCGATGTGAATATGATATTTTATCAAGACACATAGAAGCAATCTGCAATTTAGTTGGGCCTGCAGTAGAAATGCTCTGTGAGTTAGGTGCGGGAAGTGGTTACAAATCAAAGATTATTTTAGAACACTGGTTGGCTCAATATTCGGATATCGTGTATGCGCCAATTGATATCAGTAAAAAGGCTATAGATGATCTAAAAAAAGCTTTGTCGCACCTAAATGTATCCTGTCTTCCTATCGTATCGACTTATTTTGAGGGGCTGAAAGATCTTAAGCTTTCTTCAGATAAAAAAAAGTTGGTGTTGTTTTTAGGAAGTTCTATCGGCAATCTAGATGCCCAAGCTTTTTTGATTCAGCTTAGATCACATATGAATCGAGGAGATTACTTATTCACTGGTTTTGATTTATGCAAGGATCCAAATACCTTAATAGCAGCTTATAATGATTCAACACGAATAACTGATAAATTTACTGTTAATATTCTAAATCGTATTAATCGAGAGTGTGGAGCTGATTTCAATTTGGATAAATTTAAATATTATGTTTATTATGATCCATATATGACCTGTGTTAGAACAGGAATCTTAAGCCTAGAAAAACAGCAAGTTCAGTTGAAACATCCCAAAATCAGTGTGCCATTTGAGCCATGGGAATGTATAGCTGTTGGGGTTATTAAAAAATACTATATCAGTGATATCCAGGAGTTTGCTCACAATTCTGGATTTGAAGTCCTTGATAATTATTTTGATAGTAAGGGGTATTTTGTTGATTCGTTATGGAGAGCGTTATAATGACTGTTCTGAAACTGCAGATATCTATACAGCAAATGTTGCTGTGGCAGCTAAATCATGCTTTGTTAGCATGTCTAGCAAAATGGATTATAGTGTTCGTGCGGTGCTGATATTGGCATCAATGTCATAGCGGTATAATAAAATTTCAGTTAGAGGGGTAAAGGTTGCTTTGAAGAAATTAAGCTACAAAAAAATTAACAGCATCTTCAAAATAAATTATACTAAGTGCTAAGTGGGAAAGAAATATTTGTTTAATTTGATGAAATGGAGAATGTATGGAAGCGAGATTAGAAGGCCGAGCGCGGTGTGCGCGAGAGTGTGGCTACCGTTTGAAAGCTGCTTCGGCTGGTTTATTTGCGACTCTTTTCGGTGCTATGATGTCAATAGCTGGTGCTGCTTTATACGACACCTTATCAGAAAGTGATAGAAATAGCCTATTCTGGGGTGGGATTGGTGTTGCAGCTGCTGGGACTTTTACCCTTTTCTATAAATTTTATCGCCCCAAAAATTTGAATCTACTGATGAGCTTCGAGGTAAATGTATATCTTTAGCAGATACCCATATTGAAATGCTGGTGGGCTTAATTGGGTTTGTCATATCTTTTGCAATTGTGGGGGAGGATGCACCAACCAGTCCCTTTTTCTTAAATGTGTTTATGACAGGTATGTACGATCATTGGTTTCGTTTGGTGGAGAATGCTTTTTTCAAAGATTTAAGGTGCTGTGGAACAACACCAGATGCAGCAAGTGTGTCAACCGCTGAGAGAGGTGAAACAAGAGGGTTGCTTAACGGCACCTAAGATGTATTTTTAGAATGCAAGTTAGATTTAATTTTAGGGCTGTTATAATGAGTGGGGTTGAGAGATATTGGCTTATCAAGGTAAACCCGTTAGTGGTGCTAATGGTAAAAAAGTAAGGTATTCAATTTCTTGAAGCCTCCAGGTTATCAAAAGCTTGTGCTAATTGGGTAATGATTTTCTCAATGGATTGATCAATGGTAAGTGCACTTTTAATCCACATACTTTTTATGGAAGATCAACTGATTGGTAAAGAGCCTTCAATGATAAAGCGTACTTAGGTGCTGTAACGTACAATTCATAGAGACTGCTTACTTATTTGTCAGAAATTGCTTACATAACACACAAAGAAAGTCTGCTTCCTAATTTCTTAGTTGCAGTATACATTGGCCTGATCGACGTTATGTTTGCGTTGATAATCGATCACAAATTTGCAACCCCTTAAGGAATTACTATGGGTATTGATGCGCTGCCTTCTGGGGTGGCCGCTCAGGTTTTACAAGAGTTGGACATTCCAAGTGCGGTTTCTCTTGCTGGAGCTAGTAGACACATGCGGTCTCTTGCCGCTGAAGATGTCGCACACTTTTTGGCTAGCCTCCCTTCAGGTAACCGTTTACCTGATAGTGCTAAAATTTTTCTGGATGATTCTGACTCTCTGAATAAAGTTAACTTGAACATTCTTGGTTTGGCTTTGAGGTCTAGTCCTGGACTCGTTGGGTATTGTACGCCATTGATGATGCTTGCTATTGCAGGTTCGCCAGATGACTTTCAGGCTCAGTGCAAAAAGTCTGCAGATGAGGGCCCCACTGAGTTGGAGTTAGCTACTGCTTTGGTGAATTTCTGTAATAGTCGTGAGGCTGTTTTACGCATTTTGAAGCATTTTTGGCCTGATAAAGCGAGCTTTTTAGCTGTTAAAAATTCTAATCACTATCACATTCTGCACTTAGCTGCCATGAACCGTGAGGATGGTTTACTGCAAGACTGTATTCGTATTTATGATATTCTTTCTGATGAACTTGCGGGCCTTTTAACTACCGATAACCGAAACCTTTTGGATTGTGCTGTGATGAACCCAAGTAAGAACTGTAAAGACCTTGTTCAATACCTTGTTGGAACGCACAACTTTAACGCTGATGAAGCGCGTTCTCATTCACCGGGTGCACCTTCAATAACGCCAAGGAGTCTTGCTGAGCAGTATCACTCAGAGGAATATGCTTTGGAGCTGTTTGCTAGCAGAGAAAATACTGGTTTTGATTGCGGGGCAACTCTTTTTGCGCAGTTTTTATCTGCATCAGCTTCTAGTTATCGATCTCAGGGGGTGGGGGACGGTGAGCCATCTGTTGCAGCTGCTCCGTTTGCATAGGCTTTCACATGCCGTGTAATATTTTTGAGGCACAGTCTTGCTTCTCTGGATCTATCAAATAAGTTACGCAGTACTATATTTTTATTGATCATAGCTAGGAAATTATCTAAAAACACTGTCGTTTCAGTTTGAGGTTCCGTGAGTCGGTAGGTCTCATGGGCGCCCCGCTCAATATGACTGCTTTTTTCCGCAATATTATTGAGAAGCACCACAAATTTTCCGTAAGTCTTGTTTAATTCAGTGAGGGAGGTAGAGAGGCGTGCACTGGGTGGAAGAAGCTTGCTTAGTTCATCTATATCAGTAGATTGAGCGGATGAATCACCCTGTAGGCCTGGTGTGATGCCTAGTGCCTCATGAGTTCTTGTTAAAAGTAATATGATTGAATATATTTCTATAGATTCAATCAATTCTTGGATATTTTCTCTCTGATGGCAAAAAACAGTATGCTTTGAGAATACCTCTTGTATGTCTCCTGATAGCATGAGGAAGCAGCAGCACTTGTGGGTATCAGCAAAAAAGGATTGGTAGTTTACAAACTCCTGTGGGTTTGTACGTAAGCGATATTGGCCGCGTTCAAATAATAAAGCTAAAATATTAAGTGCTTCTTCAGGCTGGGTTAGTAAATTCCTATCTTTTTGTGTCGGGTCACAAATTGCAATCAGTGCATTTAGCATTTCTTGTCTTGTGCTCAGCTTTGGTTGCACATGTCCAGTATATTCCGCTGGAGGTGTATCTTGCACTTGCTCATATTGATAAAAGATAGCGTATATTTTATCTAGTAGTGCGGTGCGGATATTTATCTCAGTTGGCTGAATTGATTTGGGTTGATGAAGTAAGCGATCAAGTTGCTTCGTGGAAATTAAAAAATTAATAGTCTCACCTTTATCTTCTGTTAACAAGCTGCTTTCTATTGACGTTTCAGCTATTTCAGTTGTGCTGCTATTAGGTGTGGTTTGGGAAATTTGACCTCGGTAGTCTAGCAGTGAATTGCAAATTTTAGGGTGTTTTGTGGCAAATATATATGATTGTATGAAATTGCCCGCACTAATCTGTGAAACTCGATAGGTGTAGGTGATTGGGTAAGAATTTCTTTGTGGCCCTAGGGACGCATCTGCATTATATCTTTCTTGAACTTCAGTTAGTTGCTCACCTACAATCTCTGTTGTCATAAGTGATAAATAAATTGTTTTATTTTCCGTATTGTAAGAAATATCTAACAATGCCCCGGCTAGATAAGCTACTTGAAGCACATCTAGCAAAAAAACATCAGCAGGATTTTTTGAATGCGTTGCTCCGTGTAATACGGGTTCGTTTTCAATAGGAGGAATATCATCTTTATGAGGTATTTCTTTTGTTGTCGCAATTGTAGCAAATAAAGTTTGCCTAATTGATTTTTCGTCACCAAGCCATGTAACGGTCTTTTTGCTTCTTGAGGCAGGCGCCGTTGCAGCTGCTGAGGCGCTTGCTCTAGCTGCACCACCTTCAGAGTAAGGAGAGGGTGTATCAATTGCTCTTGAAGCATGCCTATCAGATATTGTGCTTTCTGTGCTATCAGGTTCTTTCAATGCAGGTTCATGCTTTGCGCCTCTTAACATAATCATTGCTCCTCAAATTTTTGCCTCTCAACCTTCGCAGGTTGGTTGGTTTTAGCACAAAATTTTGTTAAATTCAATCAATTCATTGAAAATTCGGAAATTCCTGTTATTCAAAAAAAGACCAGTCTAATTTTATCCAGCCCATGATTTTTTTAGGTAAACAGGATGAAAATTCGATACTACAGAGTAGGCGAATTAGTCTTGCTCCCAAAAGAGGAATTACCATGATAACAAAACAGATACTCTGTGCCGTTTTTATCTCGCTTTATGTGTGTTTGTGAAAATAAATCATGAGCCTATTCAAATAAATATCGATAATTGCCTGGCTTTGCTACAACTAATTAGAGTTTAATATATTGATTTTAAACATAAAATATATTTTTATAATTGGATTGCAGTAATGCGGGTAAATATCCTACAGACGGGAGGATATGAGAGGCGTAAATTTCTCCTACCGGCCGCAAGGACGTGGCTGCACCGACATTGTGAAATATGGGTGTTAGACAAAATAAGAAGGCCGGACTAACTTGCTCTCAAAGACAAACCTTTCTTTTATGACTTAGTTACTCACAATGTATCTCTTAAGCACTAGTCTGGCCGACTTGCAACCGTTGTACGGCTAATTTTCGATTTCATCTGATTCGCTATCTTCCCCACCGGATAGTAGGCTCGCATAGAATTAGGCAGTCAGTGGCTGTTGATACAATAGGCTCAAAGTAGGGTGAAATATGTTTGTGCCTTTATTTCCTAAAGCAAATATCAATACTCCAGAGGTGGAGTCAGAGGATTTGTGTTTAATGCTGCAAATGGTGATGAAAAAAATGATGTTTTTAGGCTCTATCTCGAAAAGCTAGACAATGGCGTGGCAGTAAGAAGCCAGCTACTGCGTAAGTATCGATCATTAATTGGATAGGAACACGGAACCGTGCATTCGTAAAAGCATTAGAAGAGAGCAGGATAAAATACAGCGCACAGCCTAACAATAACAGATGGGCAAATTTATGTTGATGAAACAATCTTGATTTGAACAATTTTATCAATCCTATTGCAGCTAAGATATAGAGCACGATATTGATAACTAATGCAGCGACTAAATAGGCCAGCATGAAAACACTAAAATGACCGGTTTTAAATTCTTGTATTGCACGCTTAAATTGATGGTGCAATAGCATATATTTAATGACACGGAATGACTTAATGTCAGCACGGTCACCAAAGAGCTGTGGTAGTGCTCTGTCAGGGCCCAGCATTAAACGAGCAGCGCCGATGCTGAGTTGTTTTATTAAAGGTAGTGGGTGTTTGAGTAGTATCAATATGTCCTTGCTTGTGCTTGTATTGCTGTTGTTTGGGGTGATCCCTGGGAAAAATTGATTAACTGTTTGGGTGGAGTTTAGGCTGGTGTATTTAAATGATCCTGATACAGTTTTATTTCTTAGTTGCCAGCCACCGACTAGAATTAAAGTAGGAAGTAGTATTAAAAGTGCGATAACAGTGACTGCCTTTACTGGTGTTTTCTGAGAAATAAAATACCCCACCGAGCCTATTAAAATCGGAATAATTAGGAAATAAGACACGGGGCGTGTCAGAGTTGCCAGTGCTAAAAAAAGCCCAAATGAAAAAGCGTAGGTGTACTTAGAGAGGTTGTTCGTGCGTTGAAGTTGTTGGTTGATCGTTAGCAGATACACACCGAATGTGAGTGCAAGGCAGAGTAGGGAAACAAATAAACTTTCAGTCAACACAAGAAAGGTATAGCTCAGCAAAAGATAGTCAGCGGCTACCAATAAGGCTGCCCACAGTGCAATACGGGTGGAGAAAAGCCGACGAGCTATAAAAAAGGCACAGAGCGTAGGGGTGATCATTAAAAATACTTGGGCAATAATAATTGCAGATAGGTTGTGGCCAAAGCAATAAAAAATAGCAGCAATAAAGGTAGGATACCCCGGGGTTCTTTGTAGCATAAATGAATGCGCAGAAGTCATATAGTGCCCGGTTTTGAGTAACCAGATAGCCGGTGCGATATAACTTTCAGAATCAGGTTGTGTGATTTGGCTGATATTACCGTGATAAACGCTCAAGAATATAATTAATTTTGCGAGAATACCCAGGAGAACAATAGCGGTTAATGCGAGTTTCCATTGGTTGTGTTGTTCTGTTTTTAGGTTAATTGGTCTCATGCTTTAGCCAGTGTGTTTGCGGGTTCTGCATGTGTATCTTGGCGAAGGAGCCTCTTTCGTAAGTAACCACGTACAGGAATATCATAATAGCAGTAATATAATATTCCGGCGGTCACAGCCAAGGTATAAGCAATCACTAAAGTGAGATCTACCAAACCTACAGGATATAGCGTTAAGTATTTGTGGGGAATGAATAGCGTCACCGAACGAACAAATGTCGCAAGCACTAGAGGGTGGATAAGGTAGAGATTGTAAGAGGATTCGCCTATTAATAACGGGAGTTTAGCAATGGGTATAGGTGCAATAGATTCTCGTTTTGCTAGGCCTAAGATAATCATAAAGGAGGCTAGTGGCATTGCGCATTGAATGATATTAGGCGATAAAACAAAACCAGTCACGTTGGGATAAGTTGAGCATACGCCAGCGTAGAGAAATAGGGCGGCCCCCGTTATTATTAATGTCACGGGTTTTTTTATGACGTCGCGATGCTCGCAAAACACCCATGCTGCAGCGCATCCGAGTAAGAATTCTAAATTGTGAAAACTTAATACAAAAAGGATAAAGCTGTTGTGAGTGGGTATTTTTACAATAATTAAGTTAAGCAAAATAACACCAGCCCATGTGACAAATAGGTATTCCCCCAGTTTTTTGTTAATAAACATCACAGAATACATGGCATAAAAGAACACCTCAAAAACCAATGTCCATGCTACGGGCAAAATGGGCCTGCTTTTATAGCTGGCCAGGAAAAAGCTAGCAATAAAGTAATGTAAGTCGATAGGGGCAATGATGGAGGTTTTGCTTCGGCCAAAAATAAGTAGCAATGTGGTCATTGCTATTAAGATAGGCCAGTAGATAGGGTAGATTCTAATCACCCTTTTTACTAAGTACGGTTTTAATTGTGCGATGTTGCCAATATGTTTTTTATTGATATAAGCAATGATGAAGCCACTTAAGACAAAGAAAAAATCAACACCCGCCCAGCCAAAATAGAAGAAACCAGCAAGTGGTTTAGCGCCGAGGTGCTCGTTGGCGATCAGTGTATAGTGAAGCAATACGACTAATGAGGCCGCTATGCCGCGACAGACTTGTAAAGAATTTAGCCTCAAGTGAATCTCCCTATACGCAGCAATGCTTATTTGTGACGGCATTGTAACGTAAGCGAATAGGCCCAACAAGTTTGTGTTTGTATAGTAGCGGCTGTGCAGGCGGTATATTACGTAAGCAAGTGCTGATTAATGGTGAGAGAGGCGCCTTTCTGCTTGACAGCTCTAATCACCAGTTGGTATAACTTTGGCTTTAGACATGGATGGTGTTGAGTTGAGTACGGTTTGTATACAATTTTGCCATATTACTTTTATTTTTAAAGAACGGAAAGAGGCGACCTATGAATAAACAAGATTTGATTGATGCTATGGCTAATAGTGCAGATATTTCGAAAGCAGAAGCTGAAAATGCATTGAATGCTTTTATTGACTCCACAATTGATACGGTTGCTGGTGGCGGAAAAGTGACTATTCCTGGCTTTGTTGTTATTGAATCTAGCGAACGTAATGCTCGTACAGGCCGCAACCCACAGACGGGTGCTGAGCTTCAGATTCCTGCAATGACCGTGCCTAAATTTAAAGCAGGCAAGAAATTTAAAGAAGCCGTTAATAAGTAAGTAGCGACCCCTTTTAGGGGTTGTTTATGAATTCAAAAGGGGGCTTCGCGCTTCCTTTTGTTTTTGTTTGAAGCACCTCTGAAAATATGAAGTTTTAATTGTTGATTAATCCTAATAGATGGTTTATCTTGTTCAGCCCTTGGAGGACAGCTTTTAGCTGTTTAACAAGGATTACCTGTTAGAGTTCTGTTTAGGCAGAGGTTTGATCGGGTGCTTAGCTCAGTTGGGAGAGCATCGCCCTTACAAGGCGAGGGTCGGAGGTTCGAGCCCTCCAGCACCCACCATTAATGGAGTGGTAGTTCAGTTGGTTAGAATACCGGCCTGTCACGCCGGGGGTCGCGGGTTCGAATCCCGTCCACTCCGCCAACTTTCCAAACATTACCTTTGTCCAGCCACTACACTTTTGCAAGAGACTGCGATTGCTGGCTAAGGTGCAACACATGTAGGTGGATTTTGTTATGCTGCAACGTATTAGAGAACACATCCAAGGATGGGTAGCAGGTGTGCTTATCGCTGTTATTGGTATCGCCTTTGTCTTTTGGGGGGTGCAATATTACTTTGAACAAATGAGGAGTTCTCAGGCGCCGATTGCCAAGGTAGATGGTCAAAAAATCACACGGAAAGATTTCAATCAATTTTTCCAAAGGTTGCAGCGCAGCCAAAAAATCAATGTTTCGACATTAAGCTCAGCACAGCAGCAACAATTTAAGCAGATGGCGTTGCAAACGATGATTACTAACGCCGCATTACTGCAAACTGCTGGGAATGATGGTTTTAGAGTAAGCTTGGCGCAAGCTCAGCAACTTGTTGTCGCTATGCCTATATTGCAAGTTAAGGGTCGTTTTTCAGAGCAGCGCTTACAGCAATTGCTATATGCAAACCAGATGACAATGCAACAATTTTTTAGCAACTTACAAGATTCCTTGCTTACCAATCAAGTGTCTTCAGGGATACAGGCTACTAACTTTGTATTGCCGAATGAGTTGCAGCAATCTTATAGGTTAATTCACCAAAAGCGGAGTATTGGTTATTTTATAATTGATACCTCAAAATTTAATCGTCAGATGGAGGTGACTGATGCTCAGGTGAAAACGTTTTATCAACAGCACAGCGATGCTTTTAAGATTCCGGCAAAAGTGCAAGTGAGCTACTTAATGCTTTCACCGCAAAAAATTGTTAATACAATCAAAATAACGGATAAACAAGTTAAGCAGTATTACGTAGCGAATCAAACAAACTATACGGTCCCCAAGCGTTGGCAGATTGAAGAGATCGTGGCGAAGTTGTCAGCGACAACTGCTCAAAATCAGAAACTATTGATTAAACAAAACCTGCAAAGGGTTGCAAAAAAAGCTCAGGCTGGCAAGAGTTTGAGCGCCTTAGTCAAAGGCAAGGCCAACACGTCTGCAACAAAAAAATGGGTTAGTGTTGATCAGGTGTCTGGTTTATTGTTGCAATCACTCAATCAACTTAAAGCGGGTGGGGTGTCCCAGCTGATACAAACGCCGCAAGGTTATGTGCTGATTAAAGTACTGCAAGTACAGCCGGCTAAGCTGCGTAGTTTTGCCAGTGTGCAAGCGAATATTAAAAAAATGTTGGCGCATCAGCAAGCACAACAGATATTTTCTAAACTAAGTGAAGAGCTTAATAACCTTACTTATACGAACCCTAATACGTTATCCGTTGCTGCGAAGGCGCTTAATCAAAAGGTAGAAGTGTCCCCTTTAATTACTCGCCGAGGGGCTAAAAATGGATTATTTAAAAACCCAAAAGTACTTGCGGTCGTATTTAGTGAAGATGTCTTTAAAAATGGTGATAACAGCAACCCGATTGAGCTGAAAAATGGTTCTGTGTTGGTATTGCGAGTCAGCAAGAAAATACCGAGCAAGCAGCGTGAATTTAAGCTGGTGCAAGCCCGGATCAAATCGCAGTTGGTAAAGGAGCAAGCCCAACGGCAGGCAGGTCTGATTGCGTTTAATGTCCAAAATGCGTTGGTCAATGGCGCAACCCCCAGCAAACTGGCAAAACAGTTTAAATTGCGATGGGTGGAGAAACAAGACTTGTCACGGAGTAGTAAAAACATATCCCCCGCTATTTTACAGGCTACATTTAATTTGGTGAAACAGCCGGGTAAAAAAGTGGCTGCCACCAGCGTGCTGCTCAAGGGTGGTAACTATGCTGTGATTAAATTGCTGGCTTCAAAGCTACCGGGTTATGCCAAAGCAGGCATTAAGCAGAAAAATGCTATGAAGCAGGGTATAGCGGCCTATAACGGGCAGATTGATTACCGCTTGTACGTGAAGAGTGTTGTTGCTAATGCGAAAGTGAAAATATATAAGAAATAGAGCAGGTGCCTGGGCGTCAGTGAGCCCAGCATCGGCATTGTTTAAAAGTTATACTATTGTACATTCTTTTGCTAATTGAACATTATTTATCCTTTAGATGTAAAAAAAACAACCTAAAAGAGACTTATTTAACAAAAATACAAAAAAAAGCTTTTAAATTCTGTTCGCTGTGCTAATATTTTACGTCTAATCGAGAAGAAAGACCCAGCAAAAAAATTCTTAATGACAGTTCTGATGAAATTAATAGAACCGCCCATATTTTTGTGCGAAATTTGCCGCACCTTGCTGGCGAAATTGACTATTTATTAATCCAGTAAAACTGTTTAAATATTGCATAACATGTTGTTTTTATGAGAAAATTTACCAGTGTTGTGGCAAATCCTACCGAATAAAAGCCTAATTTAAGAGTAAATGAAGGTTGTTCATGCGAAGACTTTTGCTAACATTGTTAGTCCCTCTTATGGGAATGTAGCGTTGGGCAAATAGGACTCACATGGATGTTGAGAACTTTCGCAGGTTGGCACAAGGAATGTGTCATCTAGGAACCTAGCTTACATTACCTTTAGCCCTTGGTGTTAGGGCTCTAGGTGTAGGTAGTCTAAGGTCTGTGACTTAGCAAGGATGCTAGAACATTGGGCAAGGAAGCCCAAAACAGACCAAAAACTAAACTATAAGTACAGACTTCAATTGAAAGGGCCGCTTAACATAGTGGCCTTTTTTGTTTGCTCCCTCAGAGTTTATTACTGGGAGGGGTGAAAAAGGGCAGCTCGGTGTTTGATTTTTTTATTATGTAACTTAAATATGAGTGAGCAACCTTTACAGTCTAAGTGGAATGTCTACTGTCGTATGGGTAAAATGTCCACTCTGTCAGAGGCAATATGGCTATTAAAGTTGTAGGATATTGACTACTCATGACGTAGGATATATGCTTATTTTATACCTCATCAAAATTATCTAAAAGCTTATGTAACTATTTGTTTTTAAATTACAAGCCTCGCGGTATATGGCAAAAGTTGCCGGTAAATGGTCTTGTAAGTGATTGAAATAGGTTGTACTGGCAAACTTTTTTGTTAACATAATCGTCCCTTGTGTAGGGGTGTGTGTTGGGCGAGCAGTGCTCGCATGGATGTTGAGAACTTACGGGTTGGTATAGGAAATACCCCCTAGGAGTCTAACCCACATTTATCTTTAGCTTTAGAACTTAACGCTATAGATATTTAAGGTCTGTGACTTAGCACGGATGCTAATAATGGGCAGGGAAGCCCATACAGACCGGATGCTTTTTGAAAAGGCTGCTTTCTTCAGCCTTTCTCATTAGGACTAGTCCACCATTTTAATATCAGAACTCTCCTCAGTTTGTAAAAATCCACTGTACAGAAGTACTTAGGTTAGCTAGAATTGCCGCTAAAATAAAATACCCTAAAGCAAAGGACACTGTATGCGTAAACCACTGGTTGCTGGCAATTGGAAGATGAATGGGCTGAGCAATAGTGTCACGCATTTGCTAGGCGAATTGCGTGATGCTCATTTAACAGCAGATATATCGGACATAGCTATTTTTCCGCCGTTTATCTATATAGCATTGGCGGAACAATTGCTGGGTGGAAGTGCGATTTCATGGGGTGCACAAAATGTGTATTGTGCTGAAAAAGGTGCATATACCGGCGAAGTATCTCCAGCAATGTTGCAAGACTTGCAATGTCGCTATGTTTTGGTGGGTCACTCAGAGCGTCGACATTTGTTGGGTGAAAGTGATGACCTTGTCGCTAAAAAATGTATGGCGGTACTCGAAGTGGGTTTGACGCCGATAGTATGTGTTGGAGAAACTGAAGAGCAGCATGTTGCTGATAAAACAACTGAAGTGATTGAGCAGCAGATACTAGCAGTAGCTGCGATGGAAAATATAACTCAGGATTTGTTATCGCAAGTAGTTATTGCTTATGAGCCAGTATGGGCAATTGGTACAGGGAAAACAGCAACACCGGAACAAGCACAGGCAGTGCATGTTCAAATTAGAGAACTAATCCGAAAT
>JAJFJO010000354.1 GCA_021774015.1 Gammaproteobacteria bacterium | reverse complement strand
AGTTCGCAATTAATGGGGTTTGATCGCTGGACTGAGCTCAGCAAACCTCGTGATCTCGAGAAAATTTTTGATACTGTCGAATATAATAAATGGCGCGCCTTTCGTGACACACCTGATTCCAGATTCGTAGCACTCGCCATGCCTCGAGTTCTCGCACGCCTGCCTTACGGGAAAAACACACGACCTGTTGATGCATTTGATTATGAAGAAGGGGTAACCAACGGACAAGAGCATTCTTTACTTATGAATCATGATAACTATTGCTGGATGAATGCAGCTTATGTTTTGGGGGAGCGTTTAACCCATGCATTTGGTGATTATGGCTGGTGTACTGCTATTCGTGGTGCCGAAGGTGGCGGTAAAGTTGAGAATTTACCACTTCATATTTTTATGAGTGATGACGGCGACTTGGATTCGAAATGCCCAACCGAGGTTGGCATCACCGATCGACGTGAAGCTGAACTTAGTAAGTTGGGATTCTTACCCCTGTGTCATTATAAAAATACGGATTATGCGGTTTTTTTCGGCGCTGAAACTGCACAAAAATCGCAGAAATACGATTCACATGATGCTACTGCCAATGCTTTAATTTCATCCCGACTACCTTACATTATGGCAACATCACGTTTTGCGCATTATTTAAAGGTAATGGCACGTGACAAAATCGGTTCTTTTATGGAGGCTGAAGATGTTGAAGCCTGGTTGAATCGCTGGATCTTAACCTACGTTAATGGCAATGCCAAAAGCAAACATCATTTAAAATCAAAATATCCATTAGCTGAAGCCAAGGTTGAGGTTAAAGAAGTGCCTGGCCGACCTGGATCGTATCAAGCAATCGCCTGGTTACGACCTTGGCTACAAATGGAAGAATTGACCACCTCTTTACGCATGGTGGCACGAATCCCGAAAATGGGGGATGGATAAAAAGTAAAAACACACAGATATAAAATGTCATCCCGGAACTTAGTGTTTGTTGGCGAGCTTGCGAGCCTTACCAACACTTAGTATCCGGGATCTAGTGCTGAATTTAGTATGGATCCCGGATATTAAGATTTTCTAACGCTCACAGGCTCGCGAAGAAAAGCTAAACTCCGGGATGACAATAAAGATTAGACTGCATTAGTGATTACATACACGAATAATTGTGCTTACTACTGAGACTTATAATGAAAATAAAGAAACATTACAAAAATTTAATACTACAAAATATTGATTTAATCGATCGACGCTTATCGTCTATGGTAAATACGATTATACACACGCCCTCTTTTCAAGCACTAGAAGCAAGTTGGCGCAACATTAATTTTCTAGTAGAACAATCAGCGTTGCACAAAAACAATCTTATCAAAATAAAAATATTAACCTGTCATTACAATGAGCTTAAAAAAGACCTGTTACGCGCTGCCGATTTTGATCAATCACAATTCTTTAACAAAGTGTATACGGAAGAATACAGCCACCCTGGTGGAGAACCTTATGGCCTGCTCATAGGTGATTATGATTTTTTCAAAAATAACAACTTCAGTCAAGACACCGAATTGTTACATGAAATTGCTAAAGTCGCTGCTAGCGCATTCGCACCTTTTATTGGAAACATTGCCGCTCATTTTTTTGGCATCGATCACTATTCTGAACTGCAACCCACTTTAAATTTAAGCAAAGCTCTCGAACAAACACAATATACCCGTTGGCATACGCTACGAGCACAAGAAGACGCGCGTTTTATCGGCCTATCCATGCCAAAGGTTTTATGCCGCCAACCCTATCAAAACAGTCTCGCCTACTCACGTAATCCTTGGTTTAAAGAAATTTGCGCCAATGAACAAAACTATTGTTGGGGGAATTCCTGTTTTTATTACGCAGCAGCCGCGGTCAATTCATTCGCGACCACCGGGTGGTTTCTTGATGTTCGCCATGTCGAAGATAATATAACAGGTACGTTTCAACGTGATTATTTTATGACAGACCCGCATTGGCTAATAAGCAAACCCATAACCAATATCACCATTACTGAGCAACAGGAAAGAGAGCTTAGTCAATGCGGATTTTTGCCTTTAATTGAAAACAAATACTCTGCTTGTTCTTCATTTTACACCAGCTCAAGCATACAAAAGCCTGCGCGCTATAATTCCAACAATGCAAACATCAATGCATCTGTCATCAGCAGCTTATCATTTCTTTTGTCCGCATCACGTTTTGCTCATTATATTAGAGTCATCATGCGTGATAAAGTGGGCGGTTTTATCAGTGCTCACGAATGCCAACATAGTCTTCAGCAATGGATCATGAAGTATTGCGCAACCAATTCAGATAACACGCAACATATTAGACACAAATATCCGTTGCGCGAAGCCGTTATTAATATTAAAGAATTGGTCGGCCAACCCGGGCAGTACCATAGCACTATTTACATCCGACCGCATTTTTATATTGACTCTATCAATGCGCAATTAAAACTCGTTAGTCAACCACACAATAGTCATAGATTTAACGAGGCGCCTTTATGAAAAACTATATTAAACAAGATGCCACACTATCAAAAACCTTACACAATAAATTAAGCGGCCATCAGGAATCATTACACGATTCTATACGCATTGAAGTTGAATGGCTGCTCAATTCTCATACGAGTTTAGTCCCCATAGATACTCACGACAACACATTCTATAACACACCTTATAACGAACTTGAAAAATCCATATTTAGCTATGGAATGCATGATATTAGCACTATTAGCACCGATTCCACTGCCGACATTCAAAGTGTGTGTGATGCAATACAAAAAATCATCACTAATAATGAATCGCGTTTAGCAAACATTATTGTTACTTGGGATGCTCAAGAAAATTCAGTGCAACCCATCGCAATACACATACAAGGAACCTACAAGTGCAACAATCACATTCAAGCATTATCCTTTGAGTCTTATTTCAACCCCATCAATCAATCCTTTAACATAAAGAGTGCCGCATGAAAGATGAATTAATTCGCCATTATAATGAAGAGCTGTCTTATTTGAGAAAATCGGGGAGTGAGTTCGCTAATGCCAACCCTAATATCGCCAACCAGCTTAAATTAAGTGAACATAACGTTGAAGATCCAATGGTGAATCGCCTCATCCAATCCTTTGCATTTCTCACTGCACGCATTCATCACAAACTCGATGATGAACATGCTGATATTAGCACTGCTCTCCTGAGCCTACTCTACCCACATTTTTTATTGCCCTGCCCGTCAATGACCATTGTAAAACTATCCGGCCAAGAAGGTTTGCAGTCTAGGCATACCATACCTATTAATACAGCCTTGCTTACTACAACGCATGATGAGAAAAAATGTCATTTTAAAACATGTTATCCTGTCGATCTTTTACCGATACGTGTGGCATCTATCCAATACAAATCCACCCCTCCCTCTTCACACAATAAGCACACCAATCCCGCCAAATCTTATCTGAGTATACAATTAAATAGTAATGATGCGAATGTTAATTTTAAAACTGTTTTTAGCAAGCCATTGCGATTATATATTAATATGGACCTTAATCATGCCCGTGTTTTATACCGCTTATTAACGCAATCATTTTGTCAGATACAGATTGCAAACTCCGCACAAGAAAATGAATTATTTGACATTGAAGGTGCGCACATTAATCCGGTTGGCTTTAATCACAAAGAGACTCTACTACCCAGGCCAGAACAGTCTCATGCTTGCTATCAAATCCTTACAGAGTATTTCGTGTACCCTGAAAAATTCATGTTTTTTGATGTCGTACTACCTGACAGCAAAATCCTCAATAACATTAACGATAGTCTTATCATTAACTTTTATTTTTCAGATTACAATAGAGCTTTAGAGCATCTCATCGACCCGTCTTCACTGCAAACAAGCTGTACGCCTGTCATCAATTTATATGAAATCGATGGCGACCCCATCTCAATCAATCATCACACAAGCGAATATCGAGTTGTTAAAGACCGTCATGAATCCACCGACAACACTGAAATCTATTCTATTAACCATGTCGCTCAATCAAGAAATATAAAAACTAAAATAAGCCTGCAACCTTTATTCTCTTTGCAGCACGAGCAAGCTCAACATCCTATTATATATTGGCAGGTTGGACGAAAAGTGTCCTGGAAAGCTGCGCACACAGATATCAATGGCTATGAACATTATTTACGTTTTATTTCAGCTGATAACAACGAGACATTATTAGAAGATTCTTGGCTGGCATCCCCTCAACTCACTTGTTTTGACCGTGACTTACCCAGCCAACTGCCCTACAGCAGTTTTGAGCCCAGTTGGAACCTATGGAATCATGCCGATGATAACATTGCTAGCATCCAATCATTAAAACCCATGTCCGTTGTTATTAGACCCACAATACATTCAAAAACCAGCTGGCAATTAACCTCACTGTTATCCTTAAATTATCTATCAATAGCATCAGACTCAACGTCTTGCCATGCGCTAAAAGAATTATTACAGCTCCATAATCACACAAAATCTTCTGATAACGAGTGCCTCATTCACTCAATTGAACGCGTCTCAACAAAAACAATCACCAGACGCCATCCGCAGGACAAGCGCTTAGGATTTTGTCGCGGTATAGAAATCACGTTACGCATTAATGAACAGCAAGCAACGCTTAATGACTTCTATCCTTTTGCCTGTGTTTTGAATGAGTTTTTCACATTGTACTGCACAATTAATTCTTTCACGGAGTTAGTTGTCACCAACTTAAATGCTGGGGAGTTAGCACGATGGGCACCACGCATCGGTCAAGAACACACATTATAGAATCAATCACTAGAAGGCCTCATTTATTTGATCTGTATCAAGTAGTGCGTTTGTTAGAGCTTGAAGATAAAACTCATGCTGCTACAAAGCGACATTATGACCCACGCTATGAATTCATACGTTTTAAAACAGCAACCACACTGTCATTCCCACTCCATGATATAGTAGAAGCAACAAGAGAATCGGTTAACGCATCAAAAACAACTCTATATACTAATGCGCTATCATTAATTGGAGCAACGGGCACACTACCCCATCACGACACAGAAAAACTGCTTAAGAATAAAAAAGACAAAAATAACGCCCTGGAAGACTTTATGAACATCTTTCATCATCGCTTAAATATCTTATTGTATCGGGCTTGGCAAAAAAATCATCTGCTCTTTCAACTTGAAGCATTTAATCATGGCATTCAAGAACATGATAATCTACGCAGCATATTGAGATCAAGCATTGGTATTAACAACACGCACCTCACCAATAAAACTGATATTGATGATGACTCGCTTTTTTATTATTCTGGTTTGCTGAGTCACAAAAATAAGTCCAGCAACGGCCTCGCTATACTTTTGTCTCACTTTTTTAAGTTGCCCATTTCTGTTAAACCTTTTCAAGGACAATGGTTATCAATATCGAATTCAGAACAGACCCAGCTAACTTACAGGGGGAATTGCTGTAATACATTGGGCGAGCAGACCTATCTTGGTGAAAAAATATGGTCGCTTCAACACCAATTTTCAATCCATATTGGGCCTTTATCCTACCAGCAATTTCGGCAGTGTCTGCCTAACAATGGGCTGTTAAAAATACTAATCAACTTAACTCGACGTTATATCCCTATCGACCTAAGCTTTACAATATCACTTGAACTCAAAGCAGAAGAAATACCTTACTGTCAGCTGCGCAGCAATAACCCACTATTACTTGGCTGGAACACCTGGTTGAAAAACAAAGCAAGCGAACAGAATGTATTTGATGTGGTTTTGGGGGAGTATCACGCATTGACACAGACTATATACGGAAGTGCCCATTGAGCAGACCCAGCTAACTGCAACACCTAAACAATGCGCCTGTAATAACACATTCAGTATAATAACGATCGTAATGGGCGATTAAAAACTGTTATGTCTCTAAGAAAACGTTTTTTACTAAGCCCAAAAAAGAATACCAACTCTTTTGGTAAGTGCCTTTAGTGAAATTCAGTAAACAACACGCCTCTAGCAGGCTAGCGGTTTTTAAGCGCAGCCTATCCGGATAACTCGCTCGCGCTCGTTTTCCGGATTAGGCTTGCGTTCTGTGTGCAGTACGTGCTGATAACAACACTAAGGAGAAGATATGAAAATCAATCCTCAACTGACGATAAGTCTTTATTCTTCATCTCAGGCAGCAGCATAGTAGCAGCAATACCGAGAAGTGCAATAACCGACATCACACCCATAGTAAAACGCATGCCATAGTGATGCAAAAACAGCGGCACAATAAATGCTCCCGCGAAAGCCCCGACTTTACCAACCGCAGCAGATATACCGTGCGCCTTAGCACGAATCGTCGTTGGATAAATCTCTGAGGGAATTAAAAAAGTAGTGGTATTTGGGCCAAAGTTAACAAAGAAAAAACTCACGCCAAAGACAACGATAAATAGTGGGAGTATTTGCATAACCGGCACCACAACTGCAATCAGCGCATAGCAAATAGCAATAACAAGAAAACCTAAATACTGTAACGGTTTACGACCAATTTTATCAATGTATTTGGCTGCCAACGCATAGCCTGGCACAGCAAACACAAAAAAGATGAGCGTTGAAATTAACATATGATGCAACAAATCCAAGTGCGGGCTAATGGACTTAATAATCATCAAACTGGAAATACCATTACCATAAAATGCCACATCTAATAGAAACCACGCACTAGCTGTACCCACCAAGTACGTTAACCACTTTTTAGAGAGCAAATGTTGCTTCTCATAACTAGATTCTTCTGGCTTTTCTTCATCTTCTGTTAAATCATGCACGACTCGACTAACTTCATCAACCGGTGCTTTTTTGCTGCGTAAATAATGAGGAGACTCAGCAATTCGACGGCGCATGAAAAATACGCATGCGGCTGGCAGCGCTCCAAAACCAATTAAAACTCGCCAAACAATGTCGTGTGGCAAATTGGATGCAATCAATAATGAAGCGAATAATGGCCCAAAAATCAAACCCAGTGCTTGCATAGCAAATACTAACAAAACCAAAAAACCCCGCCGCCCTGCTGGAGAGTGCTCACTAGCGACCACAGCACTGCTGGGATAGTCCCCACCAATACCAAACCCGACGATAATTCGGGCGATGAACAGCCAAATAAAGCCGTTCGCAAAGGATGCAAAAATCGCTCCACAGAAGAAC
>JAJFJO010000353.1 GCA_021774015.1 Gammaproteobacteria bacterium | reverse complement strand
TTAATGAGCCCATGTATTTGGGTTGGAAGCACGAACGTGTTACTGGAAAAGAGTACGATGATTTTATTGGCGAAGTTGTTAGTGCTATTCGCGCAGAGTTTCCGGATGTCTTTTTGCATTGGGAAGATTTTGGACGTGATAATGCGCGTAAAAATCTAAACCGCTATCGTGAACACATGTGCACATTTAATGATGATATGCAGGGGACAGGTGCAACGGCACTGGCTTGTGTGCTGTCGGGTGTGGGTGCATTGAAACAAAAATTACAAGATCAACACATCGTGTTTTTTGGTGCCGGAACAGCGGGTGTTGGTATTGCTGATCAGATTTGTAGGGCGATGGTTGAGGAGGGTATGTCGGAGCAAGAAGCGCAGCAACGTATTTGGTTGATTGATCGCCCGGGTTTGTTGACGAGTGATATGGACGAGCTAATGGGTTTTCAAAAGCCCTATGCCAAAGATAAAAATCAGCTTTCTAATTGGGCATTAAAAAATGAAAACGAAATCACATTGCTTGATGTGGTGACTAATCTACATCCGACCATCTTGATGGGTTGTTCAACAGTGCATGGTGCTTTTAATGAAGAGGTTGTGAAGGCAATGGCAGCGCATGTAGAGCGCCCGATTATCTTTCCTTTGTCGAACCCCACGGCAAAATCGGAGGCGAATCCTAAAGATTTGTTGGCTTGGACTGATGGCAAAGCAATTATTGCTGCGGGCAGTCCGTATGATTCTGTTGAGTATGATGGTAAGACTATTCGTATCTCTCAATGTAATAATGCGTTTATTTTTCCTGGATTAGGCTTGGGAATTATTGCATGCAAAGCGACGCGTGTAACAGATAAGATGCTTGAGGTTGCTAGCCGCGCGTTGAGTGACTGTTCACCTGCGAAAAAAGATCCTACTGCGCCAGTGTTGCCTGATTTTGATGTTGCTCAGGATGTTAGTAAAAAAATAGCATTAGCTGTGGCAGAGCAAGCACGGAAAGAAGGTGTGGCTGGTGTTGAAGGTGGTTTAGATTTAGAAAAGAAAATCGAGGCTATTTTTTGGCTACCAGAATATATGCCATACAGTAAATTGTAATGGGGTATATTTCAATGCAATCGTATGCTGTCTCACAACAGTGTTGACAAGCGTCAACGCCCAGCCTATAGTAAAAATATACAAAAGTGCTTCTATGGCAAAGCGTAAGAAACACCCTTTTGATGCAATCGAAAGAGCCGTTAAGTATGCCGAATCTAAGGGCTGGGAATATCGGCCTCCGGGCGGCTCGGCCCATGCATGGGGTAGAGTCTATTGCCCATTGCGTTGTAGAGAGGGCTGCGCGATTTCAATTTGGTCTACGCCTAGGAATCCAGAGCATCACGCCTTGCAACTTATTAGGCGCATTAATAAATGTCCTCACAAAATGGGGTTAAAGTCATGAAAATCGACAGTGCATATTTCTTCACTCTAACACTCGATGGTGTGGATGAGCGTACTAACAATTTAGAAGATATTTTATATGAAGCTGGTTGTGATGATGCTTTGATTCATTTTCGTAGCGGCACTGTGTATCTTGATTTTGATAGAGAAGCAGATAATTTTGAGTCAGCTGTTTTATCTGCCATTCACGATATTGAAACGTCAAGTCTTAATGCCATCGTTATTGGGGTAGCGCCTGATGACTTGGTTGGTGAGTCTGATATTGCAAAACGGTTAGATATGAAACGCCAAGCAATCTCGCTTTGGGTGAAGGGTATAAGAAGTGCGAAGAATCCATTCCCCAAACCTATAAAGAAAATTGCCGATAAATCTCCTTTATGGCGCTGGTATTCAGTTGCAAAATGGCTATATCAACAGAAAAAAATTAATGATATTGCTATCGTTGAGCGGGCGAAATTTATCGAAAATATTAATGCAGCTTTAATTGAGCGAGATGCTGAAATTACAAAAGAACGGCGAGCCTTGATTGAAAAGTTGAAAAAAATGAGTAAGCTGCGGAGTTTTAAAGTACTTGCCTTGCCAAGCCAGCTAGGAATCGCGGCGGGGCGTCCTGGTGCGAGGTATATCATTAGTTCGAGTTAGTCGCCCACGCTAATCCGAAAATGCATGACATTTTCGGACTTAACTCCGAAAATGCTTTTAAAAGTATTTTTTGTATAGTTTTCTCGGAGTATAATCCGTAAATGTCATGTATTTTCGGAGTTAAGCGATGTTTCAACGGCTATTACAATTACCAGATAAGCGCCATTTTTTCTTGTTTGGGGCTCGGAACACAGGAAAAAGCACTTTAGTCAAACACATGTTTAGTAACGCCAATAGTCGCTATATTGACTTGCTTGATAGTGCTCAAGAAGATCGATATAACAAAGACCCCAATATTTTTGCCAATGAAGTTGATGCTCTATCAGATCAAGTTAAGCATGTAATTGTAGATGAAATTCAAAAGGTACCTCGCTTGCTCGATGTAGTGCAAATGCTTATGGGTAGAACTAATAAACATTTTATTATGACAGGCTCAAGTGCCCGTAAGCTAAAATATGGCAGTGCTAATTTACTCGCTGGTCGGGCTTTTGTTTACCACCTGTTCCCTCTTTCCTCAATCGAAATGGCCGACGAGTTTGTTTTAGATGATGCCCTTAGGTGGGGAACTCTGCCAGAAACGGTTAAATGTGAAACAGACCTAGAGCGCCAAGAATTTTTAAATGCTTATGCGCACACTTACCTCAAAGAAGAAATAATGGTTGAACAATTGCTGCGGAAGCTAGATCCTTTTCGGAAATTTCTAGAAGTGGCGGCGCAATGTAATGGAAAAATTCTTAACTTTAGCAATATTGCTCGTGATGTTGGTGTTGATGATAAAACCATAAAATCTTATTTCAGTATACTGTGAAGATACGCTAGTAGGCTTTATGCTTGAACCTTACCAAGGTTCGTTTAGAAAACGCCTAAGTCAAAAACCAAAATTTTATTTTTTTGACCCGGGAGTTACTCGCGCTCTTGCTCGCCAGGTTACGGTTGCCTTGCACCCTAAAACCAATGCTTATGGTAATGCTTTTGAGCATTTTATTGTTTTAGAATGCATGCGAATTGCTAGTTATCATCGCAAAGATTATCGTTTTAATTACTTAAGGACAGCTGCTGATGTAGAAATTGATTTGGTTATAGAGCGGCCAGGAAAACCTTTGTTGTGTATTGAAATTAATAGTTCTAATAATATTGTTTCTGAGAATATTTCAAGTTTCAAGCGCTTAACAGCTGAAATTTCTGGTTGTGAGGCAATAGTACTAAGTCAAGAT
>JAJFJO010000352.1 GCA_021774015.1 Gammaproteobacteria bacterium | reverse complement strand
TAGTGGGCATGCTAACAATCATTTTTCCTTTGGTATACGTTATTATTTCACTTCCATCAGGAATACTGATTGATCGCTACGGTTATAAAAAAGTCATTGCTTATAGCGGGCTTTTGATGGTGGTATCTGCCGCCTTGCGCCAAGTTAACCATCAATATATTTGGCTACTCATTGGCCAGCTAGGTATTTCTATTGCGCAGCCATTTATTTTTAACAGCATATCTAAACTTGTAGCAGATTGGTTTAGTGAACAGCAGGCCGCTTTAGCAACCGGCCTTGGAACCGTGGGTATTTTTCTTGGCATGATTATTGGCTTAGGTTTATCACCCTGGCTAGCTACTAGTTACAGCATTAATACTATGTTAACTGTATTCACCGTTATTTCTTTAGTGGCGTGGCTTGCGTTTATTTTCTTCGCGTCTGAATCACCTATTGCCAAAACATCGCTTTCCACAAAGGTCACCATCAATACGATTACGCGGTTATGCAAAAACCCTCAGCTCTTTTTGCTATTTATACTGTCCTTTCTCGCCATCGGTACTTTTAATACCATCATGACCTGGATGCAGCCCATACTTGCACCCAATGGCATAACAGAAAATCAAGCAGGAATGATTGGCGCTCTATTAATTGGTGCGGGCGTCATCGGCGCAATTATTTTCCCCGCCTTATCGGACACATTAAAACGACGCAGACCTTTTATTATTATTGCTTGCAGCGCAGCCGTTATTTTATATTATCCACTTGTAAGCGGACACACTTACTCTTCTTTATTAATGGTTGGCGGGTTAATGGGGTTTTTCTTTTTACCTGGTTACGCACTACTACTAACCATGACCGAAGAACTCGCTGGTTCTCAACTCTCAGGCACTGCAACCAGCTTGTTAATGTTAATGGGAAACGCCGGGGGTGTTATTTTTAGCATTGCAGCAGAAAGCATTAATGCCACAACACATAATTGGCTATTAGCCAACGCAATGATGTTCGCGTTGTTGCTGATTAGTTTGTTACTGATGGTTGTTAAATTGAGAGAGCCGAGCATACCTGCCTAAGCTGCCTTACAGAACAGCTTCAATTCCCTTTGTTTCAACAAGATTTAATAATTTTAAAGCTGCGCCACTGGGCCTTCTTTCACCACGCTCCCATTGCTTAATGGCTGCCACACTAACATTAATAATTTTAGCTAATACCGCCTGACTAACATCTACACAATGACGAATTTTTTTAATTTTATTAGCAGATAATTCATGAATCTCTGACAAACAAAGAGCATCAAATTCTCTCATCGTAGCCATATTAAAAGCGCCTACCTCGACGTAACAGTATGAGTACGCTTAGACATTGGGACAGAGACTTGTTTTGGATAGTAAAAATCCGCTCCAGAAGCAGCATCAATACCCATTCCAATAATCCCACCAGCAAGTACATTACCAGCAGTTGCTAAACTAGTCTTTGAATTTACAGATTTTTTGCTCGTTCGGCGACCTGGTTTCTGACAGACAATACGCAGATCACTCTTATCACGATGTACTTTAACAGAGCCTGGGGTGTGTGGTATGTACCATTTTCCCCGACTATTAGCCAACATACAATGTGCGTTCGTTACAGGTGGTGTTATCACACGAACTGATTGCTTGGTACCCTTTATTATTGTGGCACAACCTCCAAGAAACCCTGTAAAAGGTAGAACAATTAAACAAATTATAAGCTTCTTCACAAATATCTCCCAATAAATTTTAATAAAAACAATACCATAGGAAGCGCTCTAGAAAATTTATCTCTCAATATAATTTCGCCTACGCAGCAAACCTGTGTAAATGGTAACTTATGGGACGAATTCTATTCAGAATCACTCATTGTGTCTCTACTTAGTACTAGTCAACAGAAAAAGTGCGTTATAAGGGCAAGAAATTGCAGGCTGCTTCCCAGAGTGGACAAGCTATGGCGCTTTACATTTTTCAGACTTCCATTACCGCCGTGTAACAATCGACTCTTGAACATCGTCGTATTCACGCAGCCACGGGTGCTGGGAAGCCATAGATTCGGGTAATTGCTGCATAGCATGAAGTGCTGCTTTCTCACTGGGATAATCGCCACGAATCAACATAAACCAAGGCTTGCCTTCACTCACTACATAAAACTCTTTCGCAGAACTTCCCAAATTATTTTTAGCAACAAAATCACGTATGACTGCTGGGTCATACGAACCAATTAATTGTATCGTGTAATGACTGCCAGAACGTTCTAAAATACTACGTTCTTGTGCCGTATAATCAATGGCTGTTAAGCCACCTCCTGCATTACCACCATCATTAACAACCAACGATGCATCACTTTTTTTAACAATCAAAGATTTGTCATCAGCCCCCGCATTTAAAGAAAAAACAGATTCTCTTTTCCACTTAATCGCTGTTGGTTTTGTGGCAACCACCTTCACCTCCGAACGCTTAACTGCGGCACCAGTAGCTGCAGCATTCAGATCGACGGTGCCATTAAATGTCACCAATTGGTGCCGCTTATTTTTTTCCAATGTCACACCTCGGTTAGAAACCGCGATTACTTTGCTACCATTTGGCAGCAATGTTCCTACTGACACCTGACTGTAATGGCCATCACTAACAAGCGTCGCATTCCATTGGCCATCCTCCTTACCCACAAACGTTAACCGGTAAAAAGTCGATGTCGTATTTGACCCCGCCGATGAAGAATCAACTGGCCCACCTAACACTTGAGTTTGTTTGTGCAATTTAACAATATGTTGCTGCGCCTCTGCAATCGACTCCTGTTCGTTCAATAGCTGACGTTTCATTTTTGCCAGCTCATAAGAGTTTACCAACTTAATATATTGTTTTTGATCGCTCGCTAATGTACTACCTTTACTATTAAATTTCGCAGCTTGCGGAACAGACGTTGTAGCAGCTTGTGCTTTTGAAGGTGATTTTTTGCGGCTCTGTATATTCGAGCTGTTTAACGTTACTTTTGCATTTAACTCAGCTCTATGCAAAGCGTCTTGTTTCGCTGCATCACCATTAGGAACAAACTTATTAGCATAAACAATGGCGCTCGCCTGTTGTGACATCATCATATCACCACTCACCATCCTATAAATTTGGTAAGCCAGAAATAAAAAAGCAATTCCAATTAAAAAAATCATCGACGTTTGTTTTCTATCCATTCGCATTATTGCGCTCCCCACACTGAAAGTTCCATTGTTCCGTTAATCAATCCTGAATCGATACGGACATGAGCAGATGTTAATATCACCGGCATTCCCGCCAGCTCCAAACCGATTAGCTTCAACAAATCGGGTGACAAATTATCAATTTTAACAGTCAATACGGTTGATAAAGCGTTGCCACGTCGCTGCGTTACACCAACAGAAACCACATTCTCTTGCAACAATCGATCAAGGCTGTCGATTAAGGTAGATGTGACTTGCTGTAGTTTATATGTTTTTTCTGGCGCTGCTCTTGGTTTAAGGTGTGTCGCCGCCGTCAGTTGCGCATTCGAACCTAACATTGAAAATTCAAAACCATGCCGTCTAGCCCACTGCTCCAACACCTCTGTATCACCTCCAGCTGAATTTACCTGAACATGATAACGATCACCATCATAACGAATATTAGCTGCTGTCCAACCCGGTATAAGATACATACTACTGATTTTTTCAACAAACTCATCTAACACCGCATTAGGTGCAACAGTTGATAATGCCGAATCAAAAGTTTTATAAGGTTGACTCACTGCTGGGATATTAAGTTGCGCTGTGGGCAAGTACGATTTAAGAGAAAGCCACCAACCACCCGCTAACATTACAACTGCTACAGCAATCAATGATACCCAAGTGATAGAGCTCGATACCAACTGGGCAGAACGCAGGGCTGATGCAATTGGCTGTAAGCGCGCATTGGCTTGCAACGGTATCAACGGCAACATGGGTGCTTCAATAGTTTCATACGTATCGATGAGTCCCGTCGGACGAACCGTGTACTGCGCCAACTCCCCCTCAGTTAACGGAGCGCCATTACAAGCAACCATTTTATATCTTTTTTTCTCGGCTAATATGGGAAGCAATACGACTGCTAAGTTTTCCTGAGAAATAATGTTATCCACTAAAATTTGGGCGTCTCGCACCACCACCAATATCAATCGCCCATCACCTAACGCTTCGCAATATACTAAGTTTTCCGGTCTATGCAGATATTCCCACATGCACTCTGCAAATAAATAAGCTGATTTACTAGCAAAAATAGCATTCATAAATGAAGATTCTGAATCTGCACCCTGATTACAATTAATAAGGGCATATTGGCCGTGCTGCTCAGATAAGCGTTTGATGTCTTGCGCTAATAAGGATTTTTTCGAAACCGACAAACTCTCTCGATACGCTTGTACGATAAATTGACTACCATCTGGCCGATTTATAATTGCCATTCTTGTAACACCTCATTTCCCTGAGTGTAATATCATTACGCTTCTTGCGATGATGCTTGTTTTTTTCCTGTTCCAATTTTTTTTGATGCCGCCACATTCATTGTCTCAATCAATCTCGACATTGCTGCAATATTGCTCGGTCGATCGTGCACAGTAATCGACTTCGTTGCTGCAGAAACATACACCGTGCCATTTTTGGATTTCAGTTCTCCAAAAATATGGCGCAAATCGTGCCAGACTGGAAACACACCCGACGAGTGACGACCCTCTCCATTCACGGCCGCAGATACCAAGGGGTTTGAAGCAACCGGCACAAACGACACAGAATAACTCTTTGTTGCATATGCCGACCAATCCACCTCATGATCAGCCAAGATATATGCATAATTAAGTTTTGCTGCAAGATGATTCAACACACCTTTCACGGTACCGTTGTATTTCATGCTCACCAGTATATTTGTGTCTACCGTGCTGTCATAAGCCGTGGTGACATTACTACCATTTAGCAGGTGGTCCATCAACATCGATAGCGGCATATTTTCTGCGTGTAAATTTACACGTCGTTTTAACCAAGCCGGTGTTTTTTTAAGGCTAACCGGGCGTCTATCAACATAATAGCCGCGATGCATCACTACCGGTGCCGGCACTTTATCAATTGCTTTAGTCGCTTGTGTCATGTTGGGTTGTTTGCTTATCGAGCTATTACTCAGCTTATGACAATGTGGTGGTGCACAACCTGTAAGCGAGACGATTAGGATGACACTGATAAAGATTTTTTTCATGAAGACACCACTCTTGGCATGATAACAAGCACATGGTTGCCTGCGTAAAAATCAGCTTGTAGTGGATAATTTTTTAATAAAACAGTGAGCATGCTTGATAAGCTTCTAGCCCGAATCGGTGTGGTGCCCACCCAATTAAAATCATAAGGCGCATTCCACAACACGCGCTTCCAACCAAAGTGCGCCGCAATACGCTTTATATTATCTCGCAATGAACCCGCATAAACAGTAGTTCGCGTTTTTCTCTCAGATCTTTTTGAACGAGCTCTCACCTGACTTGGCTGAAACATAATATTAATTCTAGGAGCGATAACCGGTGTGGTACGCATACTTGATTGTATAGGTCGTATTTCATGCGAAGGCGGGTACATTTCAGGGCCCGCATACACGCAAAAGCTCATAAAAAATAATAAGGCTGTGATATGAATATGTCGCATGTAAATTCGTCCCTTTCCTTAGACACCCTCACGCGCGAGGTCGACCCAATCATGTTAATTTTAGCTACATTTT
Organism: Gammaproteobacteria bacterium; assembly: GCA_021774015.1. Lineage (GTDB taxonomy): Bacteria > Pseudomonadota > Gammaproteobacteria > Coxiellales > Coxiellaceae > JAJFJO01. Next base: position 122 of record JAJFJO010000352.1, on the reverse strand, counting down.
TTCATAAAAAGTGCACATGACGCTTGTGCTATTTTTTTACACACTCAGATCATTTTTTAACCTACAAGGTGTAATTCAAACGCGCCTAGTAGAATAATATATTTCGCACATTTTTGTAAGCT
>JAJFJO010000351.1 GCA_021774015.1 Gammaproteobacteria bacterium | reverse complement strand
TTGTGCAATAGCTCGACCACGATGGCTAATGCTATTTTTTATGTCAGAGTCGAGTTGTGCTGATGTGCAGCGGTGCGTTGGGACATAAAATATAGGGTCGTAACCAAAACCTTTGTTTCCCTCAGGGGTTTGTGTGATTTCTCCGGTCCATCGTCCATGGCATAGCAACGGCGCAGGATCTTCAGCGCTTTGCATCACTGCCATAACGCAATGAAAGTGTGCCGTGGAGTCCGTGGCGCTAACGCGTTTTAATTCTGCCAACACTTTATTAATACGGTCTAGGTCAGTAGCGCCTTCGCCAGCATAGCGAGCGGAATACACTCCCGGCGCACCATGTAGAGCATCTATTGCAAGCCCAGAGTCATCTGAAATAGCAGGCAAGCCAGTGAGTTTAGCTGCATGGCGTGCCTTAATAATCGCATTTTCGAAGAAAGTAGTGCCTGTTTCTTCGATATCGGGAACGCCAAACTCTGCTTGTGCAATGAGTTTGATTGGCAAGCCTTGTAATAATTCTTGAATTTCACGCACTTTGCCTGGGTTATTGGATGCTAAGACGTATTTTTGCATAATGTAAACTCTCTATTGAATTTTATTGTACCGATTCTATCATACTGGCTAAGGCACGTACCCAGCGCTTATCAGCATTTAAGCATGGAACAAGTGAAAATGTTTCGCCACCCAATTGCTGCCATTGTTCGCGAGCACGTATGCCAATTTCTTCTAAAGTTTCTAGACAATCAGTGACAAAGGATGGGCAAACGATTGCAATATTTTTGATGCCCTGCTTGCGAAGTTCTGGCAATAAGAAATCTGTATACGGTTTGATCCACGGGGTTTTGCCGAGTCGTGATTGAAATGAAACGACATATTTATCGTCGGGGAGGTTGAGTTTGTCCGCAAGCAACCTCGCCGTTTGATAACTTTGGCGGCGGTAGCAATAATAATTACTGTGTAAATCTTTGGGGCAAGCTTGGCTGCGTGGACAGTGTTGTTTACTGCAATCTTGTTTATCCAAATGACGTTCAGGCAAGCCGTGAAAGCTAAATAATACTGTGTCGAAGTTTGAATCTTTAATCGTATCGCTAATGACGTCAGCATACGCTTGGATAAATGCAGGGTGTTGATGGAAATCGCCACAAAATTCTACCGCAGGGATATTCCAGTAATTTTGCAAAATATCGCAGACTTTGGCAATCGCAGAGCCCGATGCAGCTGAGGAATATTGCGGAAACAACGGCACGATTTTTATTTTTTCACATCCGTTAGTCAGCAGTTTTTGTAAGCCATGCTCGATGTTGGGTTTGCCATAACGCATGGCTAGCTCCACTTGATACTCTTCACCCATATGATTTTCTAAATGTGTCGCCAGTTGCTCGCTATACACAACCAGAGGTGAGCCTTCTTCCAGCCAGACTTTCTGGTAAGCGTGGGCAGACTGTTTCGGCCGAAATGGCAAAATGCATACGTTCAACACGAGCCATCGAAGCGGCGCAGGAAGGTCTATCATGCGTGGATCGGATAGAAATTCACGCAAATACTGCTTGACCTCAGGCACTTGTGGTGACTGTGGTGAGCCGACATTAATGAGTAAAACACCTGTTTTTTTGCTTTTCATGCCGTGTAATTTAACAGAAACAGCTCGTTAAGCCAAATTAATAAAGGTCGAGGTAGCAAAAACTACTACGGGTGGTGTGTTGCTACTAAGGAGGATATAAAGGGTAATTATTGAAATTGACAAACATATCACTAAGTGGTATCTTTAATGGTAAGGATGTCTTAATGCAAATCTTTAAGCACCGGGGTTTTCACGGTTGGGCCAAGAGTGAGGATATTGAAGATAATTTTTTACAGAAAACAGTGAGCGAATTATCTAGAGGGCGGGGGATTATATAAAAAACGCCTAGCACGCAAGGGATGTGGTAAGCGAGATGGTTATAGGACCATAATTGCATTTAAGCGTGATGATCTCTGTATTTTTATTTTTGGGTTTGCTAAGAATGAACGTTCTAATATTAGTAGGCTAGAAAAAAAGATATTGAAACAACTGGCGAAGGACTATTTTAAAGCAGGCGCTAAGGGTATTGCAAAGTTGATCAAGTTGGGTGAGCTTATTGAGGTAAAAAATGAAAAAAGCACGTAAAAAGAATTCGGTAAATAAATGTTTACTTGAAACAGCGCATGACATGGCGTGTGGTTTGTATGATGCTGGTGTTATTAATTCTACAACCATGCGTGAATACGATGCGCTTTGCTTACCACCCGTTAAAGATCTAAGTGCTAATGAGATTAAGAAAATTCGTCTTCATGAAAGGGTGAGTCAGGCTGTATTTGCAAAATTTTTAAATACGTCTACATCGACGGTTAGGCAGTGGGAGCAGGGTGACAAACATCCACGTGGGACATCTTTGAAATTACTTAATTTAGTTGCTGATAAAGGGTTAGAAATTTTAACCTGAAAAGCTAGGTTATACTTCATAAATTTTTCAGGCAATAGCCTCTGATACAGCTGGGTCAGAACTGGCCAAAATGAGCTCAGATTCTAGGTCGATTGGGCCACTAAAATTTTCCATTAGGCACCTCAAAAATTGTCGGTATGTCAAATATTTTCGATTAATCGGCCCGCTCTATACCCGCTTAGCTGTGGTGAATCTTGGCAAATCAGCTAGGTCGTGGTGCAGCTCAACACCTTGAAATCCGGCTTGTTGTAGCAATTCTTGCACCTGGTTGCCTTGATCGCAGCCGTGTTCGAAAGCTAGAGTGCCCCCTTCAACGAGATAGCCAGACGCGTTGTTGATAATAATACGGATGTCATCTAAGCCATCTTTACCAGACTCGAGCGCTGATTGCGGTTCAAACTGTAATTGCTTTAAGTGTGGGTCGTTGCTGGCAACATAGGGTGGGTTGGCGACGATGATATCGTATTCTTGCTGAGGTAGTGCTGCAAACCAGCGACTAGAATAAAAAACAATGTTATTTAATTGATATCGCTTCGCATTTTGCTTGGCAATCACTACTGCTTGTTCAGAGATATCTGTCGCATGAATGATCCAGTGAGGTTGTTCGTGTGCTAGTGCAATAGCAATGGCGCCGGAGCCTGTGCCTAAGTCTGCGATTGTGAGTTTTTTATCTCTTGGGAATGTATTTAAAACCCACTCTACTAAACATTCCGTTTCTGGTCGTGGAATGAGTGTATCGCTTGTGACGGTTAAATCGAGCGACCAAAATTCTTTGTGGCCGGTGATGTGAGCAACTGGTTCACCGCTATCGCGTCGTTGTGCACATTGATTTATGATTGTGATTTCTTTTTTTGATGGTTCGTATTCTGGATGTGCAAATAAAAATTCACGGGGTTTCTGTAGGGCATGTATGAGTAGTATTTCGGCGTCGAGTCGCGGCGTGTCGCTAATGGATGAGAATTGTTCTGATAGTGATCTTATGATGGTTTTTATTGTTGTGTTCATAAGTGACCTTATCAGTAAAGTTGGGTATTAATTCGAACGCCTTCGGCGTTTTCTGATGCCAGTTCATGTTTATATTTTTTTGTAGTTTCTAATACATCGCTTACTCGCGTGCGCGGTTCCTGAGTCTAGTTTGTGCGACTCTGAAGTGCGTATTACTCACCCAACTCTGCTAATTGTTCCGCCTGCAATTCACGGGTTAAGGGTTCAATCACTGCGCCCAGTTGCCCTTCCATGATTTCATCGAGCTTATACAACGTTAGGTTAATGCGATGATCCGTTACGCGACCTTGCGGATAGTTATACGTGCGTATACGTTCAGAGCGATCACCACTGCCTACTAAACTTTTGCGTGTAGCCGCTTGCTCTTGTTCTTGCTTGTCGCGCTGTTGTGTTAATAATTTTGATTGTAATAATGACATCGCACGCGCGCGATTTTTATGTTGTGAACGTTCGTCTTGGCATTCAACGACAATACCGGTTGGAAGGTGGGTTAAACGAATCGCTGAATCCGTT
>JAJFJO010000036.1 GCA_021774015.1 Gammaproteobacteria bacterium | reverse complement strand
TACGTATCCTTAATAATAGATAGTCAAATCTTCCGATAGACGGTAACATGCGCAATTTACCGGCATAAATCAAGTAAAACTGTGAAGCACTGTGACATATAAAGGACCAGCATCAACTCTTATTGCAGCAATCAGTGGGCTACTGATCGCGCTGCCATGCGCCTCTTTTAGCGCACAAGCCTCAACGCCAGCACCGTCTAATCAACCCGTCAGCTTTCACACGACACCGCGAAAAATATATTCAAATCAAGAGCTTGCAGACATTCTTGGCTGGGTATCTAGTAAAGGAGCTTGCCATTCCTGTGGTGGCTATTACAAACAGCCCGCCATGCTCTATAAACACCCACACCCTGGTTCAGCTAAAAAATTGCCCACCCGAATCTCATCACGCGGGCCATCCATATTTTCTGAACGCGGATATACACTCCTACAAAAAGACATTGTATTAACCCAGCCTGGTCGCAAAATCACCGCGGACAAGGCCTACATCTATCGCAATAACAGAACCGGGAAAATCACACGCATACACTTGGTCGGTCATGTGCGTATGCAAGAGCTGGATAAACTCATCATTGCTCAGGTGGCCACATTTGATCTTGTGCATCACACCTATCATTTTGTGCATGCCGGCTATCACCTAACTGTTGCTAAAAATAAAAATGATAACACGCAAAAAAAACCTTATGACGGCTGGGGTCGTGCACGTTTTGCCAAACGCGTGGCAAACGGCATTTTATATTTATGGCATGCAACTTACAGCACCTGCCCGCCACTAGATCCTGCATGGCATATTTATGCCTCGTACATGCGACTCAATAAAAAAACCGGGTTGGGTGTTGCGCACAATGCCGTGATAAAAATCAAAAACATACCGGTTTTTTATATGCCTTATTTTCAATTCCCTCTCGATAATCGACGACGTACAGGTTTTGTTGGCATTACTGGCGGGTATTCTTCACATCGTGGATTTGAAATTGATTTGCCATTTTACTGGAACATTGCACCAAACGTTGATGCAACAATTGAACCTCGTTTTATGTCAAAACGCGGTGTGTTAACCAACCTCACTTTTCGTTATTTAACGGCGCATAATAAAGGCACCTTATTTGCTAGCTTTATTCCTAATGACTGGGAGTTTACGCACTATATCAAAACAACATTAAACACCGCATTCCCCAATAGCAGCCAAACAACGATCGCACCTTATTTAAGCGCCTTAAGCAATATGAGCAACAACCGCGCGTACTTTAAATTATTAAATCACACTACGTTATCTCATGATTGGAGCGTTAATCTTATCGGGCATTATGTCACTGACCCTTATTATTTTCGTGATTTTGGCGTGCCGCTAGAAACCAACTACACCAATCAATTATTAAATGAAGCGAGCCTCAATTACCACGGCAACCACTGGACTGCAAAAGCATTTGCACAAGCATATCAAACATTGCACCTCATCGATCAAATTGATAATCCCGCAACCAATCAATACCAACGCTTACCCGAAGTTGATGCTAACGGGCGTTACCCTGATGTGATCGCAGGATTTAATATTAATGTACGCTCGCAGTTTGTAAATTTTGTATATCACAGCAGCTTATTTCCTCTGTTCACCTTTCAACGTCCCGTTGGGCAACGTTATAATATGAGGCCTAGCATTGCTCGGCCTATTATATTTTCTTCAGGTTATATCACGCCCAAGGTTACATTAGATAGCACAACCTATACCAGCCAACTTGCTACTACTGCGCCAGGCATATCACGGCCCTACTTGTCAGCGAGTCGCAATATTCCCATCGTCAGTATTGATAGCGGTTTGTATTTTTCAAAACACTTCCATACACATCACCATAACTACACACAAACACTCGAACCCAGATTGTTTTATTTATACACCCCGTTTGTAAACCAAAATAAATACCCGGAATTTGATACGCAGCTTTTACCATTTAACTACAACCAGCTGTTTGCCTTGAACCGGTTTGCTGGTATTGATCGAATAGAAAATGCTGATCAACTGAGTTTTGGCCTGACGACACGAACTATCGATGATGCCACCGGTTTGCAAAAACTCAATATGGGACTGGGCATTATCTACTATATAGAGCACCCTCGAGTGGGCATTCCTGTCTATAATATCAACACTCAATCAAACCAAATGGTATTCCCCAGGGATGGCCGCACCTCTCCTCTCGTCGGCCAAATTACCTACTACCCCTTTTTGCACTGGTCCATCACCGGAGATGCCGCCTGGAACTTCAGCACAGAAGAACTAAATAATGCCGACATATCAATGACTTATGAGGATGGTGGCAAACGCATTCTCTCTTTTGGCTACACGCTAGCACGCGATGTCGATGGTATTTCTATCGATACATTGGGTTTAAGCAACGATACTAACCTGCTCCACGGCGGTATCACCTGGCCACTCACACAAAGGTGGAGTGTATTAGGTAATGTGTATTATAATGTGGCGCGCCATCGCCCCAATAGCTTCTATGCTGGCTTACAATACTCGACATGTTGCTGGGGAATTAGAGCAGTTGCGAGCAGGAGCTTTATGGGTGTTAACCCAACTAGTACACCGGGACGGATTAATAACGAATTTTCGAACACCTATTATATACAAATACTATTGAAGGGATTAGGCAGTTTTGGTAACAACGATCCGAGCAACATTTTAGAATCGACGTTACCGGGATACCAAGACCCTTTTAGAACGAGATGAGGTAATAAAAAATGATGACGATAAAAAAAACATATAGACTTGCAGGGCTAATTCTTGGTATGACTGTTAGCTGTGCTTTTGCTAATGCCAATATTCCATCGCCGGCTACTTCCGGGCTCCCAAACCCACAATCTTCAGATCAAACGATCAATAGAATTGTTGCGGTTGTTAACAACGGTATTATTACGCAAAGTGAGCTCGATGCAGCCATTGCGCGCACCAAAGAACAGTTAACAAAAATGCATTCGAGAATGCCATCTGAGGAACAGATACGTCAAGGTGTATTAAATCAATTAATCTTCCAAAAACTGCAACTGCAAATAGCTAAGCGCAATAAAATGAAAGCTACTAATGAACAAATCAACGCAGCCATCGGTAGAATTGCCAAACAAAGTGGCATAACTGTCGAACAGCTCAAACAAAAAGTTGCAAAAGAAGGTGTTCGTTTTTCTCAGTTCCGCAAGGATCTAAAAAAACAAATTATTATTAGCCAAATTCAGCAACAAGCTGTATCACGCGAGGTCAACGTCACTGCAGATGATATCAACACCCTAAAACAAAAAATTGCTGCTCAGCAAGGTGGTGGTACGCAATACCACATTGCAGATATCATCGTGCCAGTTGCATCTGATGCCAGTGATTCCACATGGAAAGCTGCTGAAGCTACTGCACAAAGCGTTAAGCAACAATTACAAAAAGGCGCCTCGATCACTGATGCTATTGCACAACATAAAAATGCACAATACAGCAATCTAAGCTGGGGAACGATCAACAGCATTCCTGATCTATTTAGCGCCCAACTTCCAAACATGAAAATTGGCGGTGTTGCTGGGCCATTAAAGGCTGGCAATGGTTATCATGTGATTAAACTAGAAGGTACGCGTGGCAAAGCGACAAAAATGCCATCAAAAGCACAGTTGCAGCAAATTGCCTATCGCCAAAAATTTCAAGTGGCCTTAGAAAAATGGTTAATGCAATTGCGCAAAACATCTTATGTGAAAATTGAAGACTAGATGCTAAAGCAACACGCTCCGCTAGTTGTTACCCCTGGCGACCCAGCGGGTATTGGTCCGGATATCGTTCTGCAGTTTGCTCAACAACATCCGGACATTTCTTTTGTTGCTATCGTCGATAAAAATATTTTAGCTGAACGCGCAAAACAATTAGGTATTCATTCTTCTTTTAATCCGTATGTATCAGGAAAATCCATTAATGGGTTACACGTGCTGCATGTCGATTGTGATACACCCATCACCGCAGGGATAACTAACAGCGACAGCAGTCATTATATTTTAAAAACGTTAACCATTGCCGCGCAAGGCTGTTTAGACAATACGTTTAGCGCGATGATTACCGGGCCTGTTCATAAAACCGCAATCAATAATGCCGGCATCACCTTTAGTGGGCACACTGAGTATTTAGCACAAGCAACGTCAGCAGAACACCCCGTCATGATGCTAATGACAGACACGTTAAAAGTCGCATTAATGACAACGCATATTCCACTCGCTAAAGTACCTAAAGCCATTACACCCAATTTAATTAAAAAAACCATTGCGATAGTCCATACTTATTTCCAACAACATTTCAATATCCAACAACCGAGAATATTAGTGTTAGGTTTAAACCCACATGCCGGTGATGGTGGACATATTGGAAAAGAAGAGCAAGATATTATTATTCCCACACTCAACCAACTGCGCGAACAAGGCTATGATGTTAGCGGCCCTGCGTCTGCTGACACGGCATTTAACACACCTTCCGCAAATGCGTATGATGTCATTGTGGCGATGTATCATGATCAAGGTTTGCCGGTTATTAAATATTCTGGCTTCAAAAATGCGGTAAACATCACATTAGGTTTGCCCATCATCAGAACATCCGTTGATCATGGCACTGCTTACTCACTGGCAGGAACAGGCAGGGCCGATATTGGAAGCTTTAACGCCGCTATGACACTCGCCGATAGACTTAGCGCTGATAAACGTAGCGGGGTTACTTCATGACAGCACATCGCCCACGCAAGCGCTTCGGCCAACATTTTTTAACCGACCCACAAGTGTTGCATGACATTGTTCTTGCTGTTTCACCCAACAAAGAAGATCATATTGTTGAAATTGGCCCTGGCGAAGGGGTGTTAACGCAATTGATACTACCTCTATGCAAGCACTTAGACATTATCGAAATCGATCGTGACTTATGCGCTTATTTACGCACGCATTTTATCGATACACCCACCCTATCCATCCATGAAGCTGATATATTGCGATTTGATTTTTCAACGCTAGATATGCAAACACAACCAAGACGCATTATTGGCAATCTTCCTTACAATATCTCAACACCTTTGTTATTTAGATTATTTGAGCTGACTTCGTCGATTATTGACATGCATTTTTTATTACAAAAAGAGGTGGTTGACCGTATGGCAGCAACAGTGGGCGACCGCCACTACGGCCGCTTGAGCGTGATGACACAATATTATTGTTACGCAGAATCTTTATTCCCTGTTGGACCCAATTCATTTAACCCACCCCCAAAAGTGGATTCTGCCGTGATACGCTTGGCCCCTCACAAAGAACTGCCAGTAACAGCAAACGACATAAACATGCTAAGCAAGGTCGTCAAAGAAGCATTTACCTATCGCCGAAAAACATTGGCAAATTCGTTGAAAAAATATATTAATAACGATGAACTCAACGCTCTTGGTATTGACCCCAAGAAACGCCCGCAAGAATTATCTATTGCAGAATTTGTTGCGATTGCTAATACGCTAACGGTTAAGTGCTGATTATTTTACGGATACCGTTTTTTAACGACTTATTTAGTCAACAAACCATACTGAAGAGAAATAATGAAAGTACAAGCCAAACAATATGCCGCCATTGTCATGCTATTTACCATTCCACTCACGGGAGCAGGTGTTGATATTTATGTGCCTTCGTTGCCTTCAATTACTGCTTTTTTTCACACCTCTAGAGAATACGTACAACTGAGTTTAACCATTTATATTTTCACGTATGGGATCTGCCAGTTACTATTTGGAACCCTATCGGATAGTGTCGGGCGAAAAAAGATTTTAGTACTGGGTATACTTGGATTTACGGTATTTTCTTACCTCGCAACAATATCTTCTAGTGTCACTGAACTGCTCATAATGAGAGGCCTGCAAGGTGCTGCTGTTGCTGCCATCGGCTCGACCTCTCGTGCTATGTTGCGCGACCTCTATTCCGGGAAAGAATTTAAAAAAATGTTAAGCTATTTTACCCTCTCTTGGTCCATTGGCCCTGTGCTATCACCTGTCATCGGAGGATATCTGCAACATTACTATAATTGGAAGGCACCTTTTTATTTTTTGGTGGGTTATGGGTTCATTGCATTTGTATTGAGTTTATTTTTCAAAGAAACACTGAAGCAAGCACACGACCTCAATTGGCGCGTCGTTTTTAATAACTTTTTCACCATATTTAAGCACCCCGTATTTTGGGGTTGGGCTATAATAACGAGCCTAATTTATGCATTTATTGTAATCTTCGGCATCATCGGACCATTCCTTATTCAAACACAGCTTCATTATAATGCCGCTGTCTACGGGCGTGTCGCTTTTTTCATTGGCGTTGCTTGGATGGCGGGTAATTTCCTTAATCGATTACTCGTTAAATTTGACACTCACTTTATGATGCGAATTTTACTAGTCATCACCACTCTTACTAGTGCCGTTGTATTGGCACTCTCAATAATAATACCCATGACACTATATAGTTTAATTTTTCCATTGTTATTGCTGTTTATGATGGCTTCTTCTATTTTTCCTTACTCTTATGGAGGCCCAATCGAATTGTTCCCCGAAATGTCAGGCACAGCCAGTTCAGCGATGGGCGGCGTGACAGCCGGCGCGGTAAGCCTCATCAGTAGCCTTACCGTGTTGTTAAAATCAAACAATCAAATTCCAATGGTCACTGTATTTTTCGGCTTTATAGTGGTGTCCGTATTAATTTATTTCTTCTTGATTCACCGGCGAGGCGGACATAACCACTAATACAGGATCTTTCGGGAAGAACCGATGCGGTAGAAGCCGAAACCAATTATTGTTGATTTATTCCTGAAATGCGAGCCCCAAACACAAAAGCAACCTATTGATTATTAAAAAATTATCTCGTTATTTTGGTGGGTTTCGGCTCAAGCCGATTCGGTAGTTGCCGAAACGAAATTTTCACGACAAAGCCCAGCCATAGTTTCATAATAAGAATAAAAAATGGGTAATAATTGCTAAAATCCATGCTACAATTCTGTTTCACTTTGAGAAAGGATACCTCACATGCTGAACTACAAAAATATTCTGATCGCAACAGATCTATCGAAAAGCGCTGACCTATTGGCTAAGCGCGCCAAAGACATCACCAATGGCTCTGATGCTGCCATTTCCGTTATTCATGTTATGGAACACTCTCCAGTTGCCTATGGTGGTGAGTTTTCCATTCCTATTGATGTTAATTTAGAGCAGTCACTGGAAGAAAATGCACTGAAGTCTTTACAAACTTTCGTAGAGCACCACCAATTGACGGATGCAAAATTGCATTTAGAAAAAGGTTCTGTGAAATTGGCTGTCACCGAAAAAGCGAGTGAAATACATGCGGACTTAATTATTGTCGGTACTCATGGGCATCACGGTATTGATATACTGCTAGGGTCACGTGCTAATGCTATTTTACATGTCGCACCTTGTGATGTATTAGTTGTACGAATCAAAGAATAAGGAGATACCATGGATGAACAGATTGTAAAGTTATTATTGGATGATAGAAAACGTGACCGCCGCTGGCGCAATATTCGTTTCTTTATCATGGCGTTTTTTACGTTACTTTTTCTTGTGCTGATCTTTGCCCCGTCGGGTAGACACTTAGGCGCAGGGCCGATCAAAAAACCTTACGTTGCTTTAATCCACCTTAACGGCACCATTTCAGCCCGCACACCTTTCTCTGCACGCAAAGTTATCCCATTATTAAATAAAGCATTTGCAGATAAAAAAGCAAAAGGTGTTATTCTTGTTATTAACTCGCCTGGTGGTAGCGCCGTTCAAGCCTCCATTATTCATGACAAAATTGAACAGCTTAAAAAGAAATACAAAAAGAAAGTCGTCGTGCTCGGCGTAGATGCATTGGCTTCTGGCGGTTATTTAATTGCCACAGCGGCTGACAAAATCTTCACAAACAAAGATACCATCACAGGCTCTATTGGCGTTATCATGGGTGGCTTTGGCTTCACCGAGGCTATTCAAAAACTCGGCATCACTCGCCGTGTTTTTACCGCAGGTAACAATAAAGATCGTCTCGACCCTTTCAAACCTGTAACACCACAGGATGTCACAAAAATTAAAAGCTTACTCACGATGGCGCATCAAAATTTTATTAATGATGTACTGAAAGGTCGTAAAGGCAAACTGCGGGGAAATAAAAATGAATTATTCTCCGGTGATTTTTGGACAGGTGAAAAGGCGCAGCAACTTGGCTTGATCGATGGCACCGGTAATTTATGGACTATTTTGAAGTCACAGTTTGGTGTATCACACTATAAAAACTATAGTCTACGCCCTTCGTTGATTGATGCTATTTTCAAAGGCGTTGATTCTCGCCTAAACATTCCCGGGTTAAGCAGCCACTCAAACGGTGGTGTGCAAGCAATATTGCCAAACACTTAATTACAAGTTGCGCCACAGCTTGTGGCGCAATTCAGGTATTAGAACTAATGGCGACTTATATCATCGGAGACGTGCAAGGCTGCCTTGACCCACTACACGCTTTAATTAAAAAAATTAAATATAACCCCGACCATGATCGCCTAGGGTTTGTTGGTGACCTGGTTAATCGTGGCCCCGCTTCGCTAGAAACTCTACGTTTCATCAAACAATTCGATGACCCCATTATTGTATTAGGCAACCACGACCTACACCTAATAGCCCTCGGACTTGATGTTGCAAAGCCTATACCCAACACAATACTTGATGACATATTAAAAGCACCCGATTGTGATGAACTATTGGAGTGGCTATTAGATCAACCTCTAGTTTATCATGACAACACATTAAATTATGTCATGGCTCATGCGGGCATTTATCCAAAATGGTCTATTTCTAAAGCTTTGCAATTAGCTGAAGAGACGATGAGCGCGATTAGAAACAATCACCCTAAAGATTTTTTTAAAGAGATGTATGGCAGTGAACCCTCTATTTGGAACGATGATCTAACAGGTGCTGATCGCTACCGTTTTGTTATTAATGCCTTTACTCGCATGCGATTTTGCAATACACAAGGGCTGCTGGATTTGAAAACCAAACAAACCACCCATCAAGACTCTAGTTTTAAACCTTGGTTTGACTGGCGTGAGAATGATAATGTCGACATTCTTTTTGGACACTGGGCCGCCCTAGAAGGTCAATGTGGTAAACCTAATGTTTATGCTTTAGATACCGGCAAAGTATGGGGTGGGCCGTTAACTGCCTTAAGGGTCGAGGATAAGAAAATTTTTCAAGTATAATTACCAGCAGCTACAATTTATATTGTGCCTTGCCACACCAAAACCCGCATTTTAAACCGTTTGATTATTACAAAGCTATCTTTCATTTTTACCTACATATATGTAGCTAGTTTATGTTAAGTTTAATTATATATATTCACCACTGTCAGCTTTTAGTTATATTTTTATAACTATTTTCATGAAAGATGTCCACACATACTAACCAAGCGCTTAACTGGATGGTGAAATAGGCCTGCGTTCAAGCTCAATAAACCGATATTGATATGGATTCTTTTCATTAGCTTCATGCTTCTCTTCAGAAACCACCTCCCACTCCGCTTCGTCCCACGCAGGATAAAATGCATCACCTTCCGTATCCAAGTCGATGTAGGTCAGGTACATGGCATTTGCTAGTGGCCGCGCTAAATCGAAAATCACACCACCACCGATAATGACTAGCTCAGGCTCGTCTTTTAATGCCAATAATGCATCATCAAGAGATATAAAAATGTCTACGCCATCGATATCAATATTCTTTTGCCGACTCAACACAATATTGCGGCGCTTTGGTAGTGGCCTGCCAATGCTCTCAAATGT
>JAJFJO010000350.1 GCA_021774015.1 Gammaproteobacteria bacterium | reverse complement strand
GCACACCAAAACGGTGTTGCTCATCAATAATAAGCAACGCTAAATTTTTAAACTGCACTTCGTTTTGAAATAATGCATGCGTCCCTACAATCACTTGATCATCACCATTCGCAATTCGCTCAAGCGCCTCTGCACGCGGTTTACCGCTAAGGCTGCCCGACAACCAGCCAATGTTAATACCCAATACTTCAAGCCATTGCTTAAAACTTTTTAAATGTTGCTCTGCTAAAATTTCAGTGGGCGCCATAATCGCAGCTTGATAACCACACTCAATCGCTTGCAAAATCGCCATCGCCGCAACAATAGTTTTACCTGACCCGACATCACCCTGCACCAAACGTAACATCGGTTGTGGTTGTGATATATCACCCGCAATTTCTTGAATGACTCGCTGTTGCGCTTTTGTTAAATTAAACGGTAATTGATTTTGCAAACTCCGACCTAAATCACCGCTAGCTTGTAAAACCGGAGCATTATGTTGACGAATAGAATGGCGAGACTGCTGTAAACTTAATTGATGCGCTGTCAGCTCCTCAAAAGCCAATCGTCGTTGCGCAGGATGCCTACCTTCCAACAAATCATCAACCACCACATCAGCAGGAGGTCGATGCACCAATTGAATGGCATCGCGCAAAGACGATAAATTCATTTGCTGCAACATATCAGGCGGCAATAACTCAATACTTTCATCCGTGTTATTTAAAAAATACAGCGCTTGCTCGGTAAGCTTACGCAACGTCATTTGGTGCAAGCCTTTAGTCGTTGGATAAATAGGCGTTAATCGATCTGATAATGCTGTTACGGAATCTGGCGTTACCATAGTGTATTCAGGATGCATCATCTCCAACCCACCACGATAACCTTGACGTACTTCTCCAAAACATTGTAACGTCACATTATCAGCACTTAAGCGATTTTTTTGCGTTGCAGTAAAATGAAAAAAACGTAACGTGATGCTGCCACTATCATCTTGCAAAACGACAGATAAATTTGCCTTGCGCCCACCTGTAATATTGGCACGAAACACAGCACCTTCAATAAGCACACGATCACCAGGGCGACATTCAAAAATAGGCGTGACTCGAGTTCGATCCTCGTATCGCAGGGGTAAATGAAACAATAAATCTTGAACGTTGTGTATATCTAATCGACTCAAATGTTCCGCCACTTTTGGGCCAACACCTTTCAGTGTACTAACGGGAAGATCTTGTAAGGAGGTCGATGACATGGTTTTCCCTAGTTGTAATTTTATTCAGTTCCTAAATACAGTATGGCATCAATTTCAATATCAACATTTTTAGGAAGTGTTTTCACGGCAACTGCTGCACGCGCCGGATAAGGTTGCTCACAAAACTCAGCCATCACTTCATTAACCTCTGCAAAATGATCCATATCCGTTAAATACACCGCTAATTTCACAACATGAGAAAAATCCCCTCCTGCTTCTTTAATAATAGCGGACAAATTTCGAAATACCTGACGAGTACGTTCTTTAAAATCACCTTCAATCAATTCCATCGTATCCGGTAACAGTGGAATTTGCCCTGATATATACACAGTGTTTCCTGCTTTAATCGCTTGTGAATACGTGCCAATAGCAGCAGGAGCTTGATGAGTCGATATGGCGTGTTTCATAGGTTTCTCTCTTATTAGTTAAGCCGCAAGAAAAAGTCGCTGGTTAAAATTATGCGTGTCGATACGGATATTTATCGAGACCGGTTAAAGCGTACGACACCCGGCATTTGACGCAAACCACGATACACTTGCGATAAGTGCATACGATCTCTCACTAGAATCTTTAAGTCAACCCAGTAGTATTCGCCATCACGCTCAGCAATGCTAATATCTTCGATGTTGGCATTAACCTCTGCAATAGTCGATGCCGCCAACGCTAAAATACCCTTCTTATTACGCATCTGCACACGTACAGTCACCACAAAATCACCTTTTTGTTCATCCGACCATCTCAACGGCATACACTGTCCTAACTCACGATGTAATTTCGCAATCATTGGGCATTTATCAACATGCACTGTCAAACCATGTCCTGCAGACATTACCCCGACAATCGTGTCACCTGGAATAGGGTGACAACACGCCGCAAAGTTGATCATTGTACCTTCTGTGCCCTTGATATAGAGTGGCATATTAGATTGCTCCGCCATTTCAGCAGCAGCAACCTCTGGCCCAGCTTTAATAATATCGATAAAACGTTGGGCGACCAAAGGAGCCACTCGATTACCAAGGCCAATTTCTCCCAACAAATCTTCAAACACATCGAGCTTTGTTTCTCGCAAAAGCTGATTAATTGCCTCCTCTGGCAGCTTACGTATACTCAGCGAGTGACGGCTTAACGCTTTTTGCAATAATTGCTTACCTAAAGATACAGACTCTGTCTTACGCTGACTTTTTAAGAAATGTTTGATGGCACTACGCGCCTTACCCGTCGTGACAAAATCCAACCAAGCCGGGTTAGGCCGTGCACGCGATGATGTGATAATTTCCAGCGTATTGCCACTACTTAATTGAGTCGACAAAGGTGCTAACTGACGATCAATTTTCACAGCAACGGTGTTATTACCAATATCAGTATGCACCGCATAAGCAAAATCTATTGCCGTAGCGCCAGCGGGTAATTCTTTAATTTCACCTTTAGGCGTAAATACATACACTTCATCTGGAAATAAATCGACCTTAACATTTTCAATAAATTCTATTGAGCTACCTGCACGCTGCTGCAACTCTAATAAATTCTTAACCCATTTTTGTGCGCGTACATGTGGACGAACCCGCCCTTCATCGCCACTTTTATACAACCAATGCGCCGCGATGCCGCTAGTGGCCATGCGCGCCATTTCCGTTGTGCGGATTTGTACTTCGATCGGCAATCCATAAGGCCCAAACAACGTAGTATGCAATGATTGGTAACCATTCGCTTTCGGTATGGCAATATAATCTTTAAAGCGCTCTGGAACGGGCTTAAACAAGCTATGTACAATACCCAACACTCGATAACAGGTATCCACTTTATCGGTAACAATCCGAAACGCATACACATCCATAATTTCATTAAAAGGAATATGTTTGGAGCGCATTTTTCGATAAATACTATACAAATGTTTTTCACGGCCACTCACTACACAAGGCGGAATATCAGTCGCTTTAGAAATACCTTCTGTCAATGCTTTTTCAATAACCGATAACATTTTTTTACGATTACCACGCACGCGCCTAACCGCTTCTTTAAGAATATCGTATCGACGTGGATGATGTATTTTAAAACCCAGCTCTTCTAATTCTACAGACAACTCACGCATACCCAAACGCTTAGCGATTGGCGCAAAAATTTCCAACGTTTCTAATGCAATACGACGTCTTTTACTGGCATTTAATGACCCAAGCGTGCGCATGTTATGCAATCGATCTGCTAGCTTCACGATGATGACACGAATGTCTTTCGCCATCGCTAATACCATCTTACGAAAATTTTCAGCTTGTTGTTCAGCGCGGGAGTGGAATTCAATTTGAGTTAACTTGCTCACACCATCAATCAATTCAGCTATGGATGTGCCATACAATTCTGCAAGCTCTTCTTTCTCAATCTCAGTGTCTTCGATAACGTCATGCATCAAGGCGGCCATGATCGTTTCATGGTCCATTTTCATATCCGCTAATATACAGGCGACGGCTACAGGGTGGGTGATATAAGGCTCACCTGTGCGACGCTTTTGGCCGCGATGAGCATCTAGAGCTGTAAAATAGGCCTGTTCAACGAGCTGAATATGCTCTTCTGCCAAATAATCCAGTTTTCGGCGTAGTTTCTTGAACAGGCGCATCAAAATTCCATTTCAATATAGAGAAAGCCTACTGAGCGCTATCTTCGCTTTCAGCAGGGCGTTCAAATACAGTAGAAGTTTCTTCTTTTACCACAAGTTCTTCAGCTGTTTCCTCAATCTCGTCTTCTTCCTCTTTAGGTGGGTTTTCCACATCAAAACCGGCAGCAATCTCACGCAATGCCAAAACGGTCGGTTTATCATTCTCTATTGGCACCAGTGGATCTGCCCCACCAAGCTCCAAAACATGAGCTCTTTTTGCAGCCTTTAGCACCAAATCAAACCGATTCTTCACATTTTTTAAACAGTCTTCAACTGTGACTCTTGCCATAACTAACCTCTTTTCAATGAGTTGCATCAACCGCCGAAGCGAGACAGGCCAACCTGCCAATACGAACCGGCCATATTACTGTGTTTCGAGCAATTCTGCCAGTAGTCCTTTTAGAGTCTGCTCTTGATCCGCGTAGCGCAAACGTTGAGATTTGACGATATGCTTCATATCACGCAGGGCTGCATCAAATTTGTCATTCACAACCAAATAATCAAACTCATGGCAGTGAATCAACTCATCCTTAGCCGCTGTCATACGGCTCGCTATCACCTCAGGGTCATCCTGCGCCCGATTTTCCAAGCGTTCACTCAATGTCTGATACGAAGGTGGGATGATAAATATAGATACCGCATCCGGAAATTGTTGACACACCTGACGGGCACCCTGCCAATCAATTTCCAGCAACACATCCACCCCTTTAGTCAGCTGTCGCAACACCCAGTCATGGGACGTGCCATAAAGATAACCGTAAACTTCAGCATGCTCTAAGAACTGTTTTCTATCGACCATATCTTGAAATTGCTCTTCACTTACAAAATTATAATTAACACCATCAATTTCTCCCTGCCGCACTGGCCGTGTGGTATAAGAAATCGAGATCTTAATATCATTGGTTTCTTCAGCCAATGCTTTCACCAAACTCGTTTTGCCTGCACCCGATGGCGCCGCGATAATGTAGAATATGCCTTTCCTATTCAATGTTCTGCACCTGTTCCCGCATTTGCTCAATAAAAACTTTCAACTCTATAACTGCCTGACTCACATCCGCATCCATAGACTTGCTGCCAATGGTATTGGTTTCGCGATTCAACTCTTGCATAAAAAAGTCTAATCGCCGACCCACTACACCACCATTTGATAATACACGCCCAACCTCCTGCAAGTGACTATCCAAACGCTGCAATTCTTCTGCGATATCTGCTTTTTGCATCAACCATACCATTTCTTGCTCTACACGATCTTGGTCTAGAGTGAGTTTTAGCTCTTCAAAACGATTTAATATTTTTTTACGCTGCAATTCCAGCGCCTGCGGAGCAGATGCTTTAACAACCTTCATTTGCTCCCTGATCCCAGCAATACGCTGCTGCATAAAGTCTTTTAATTTTTCACCTTCACGATGACGCGAAGCAACCAGTTCATCCAAAGATGTATCCAGCAGGGTCATTGCTGATTGCGTAACCTGATCCATATGCGTTTCTTTAACTTGCAACATGCCTTGCCAAGTGAGCGCATTAAACACATTCGTATTGAGCTGAGGAAACAATGTGTTCAATTGCTGACTCACCCCTGATAATTGCTCTGCTAATTTTTCGTTAAGCACAAAATCATAAGGCACATCTGTGCCCGGCTGATATTTCAACGTAACTTCTACTTTACCACGCTTTAAACGCTGCTGAACTCGCTCACGAACTAATGTTTCTTGGTGGCGAAAGGCTTCTGGCATACGAATAGACATTTCTAGATAACGATGATTAACGGTGCGACATTCCCACGTTAAACAGCCATAGGCATCTTCATGGGATTGACGTGAAAAAGAGGTCATACTTGCCAACATGGGTTCCACCTGTGCTATTTTATGAGATCTGGGCATCATAACAAATATCCCGCCAGAACGCACAGAGCTCTTTCTACTTTCATAGAGCCGCTATTCGAGTTAGGATACGCGCTTAATCAATCTGGAATCGAGGAATACCATGCGCCCTAGCAAACGAAATGCCGATCAACTTCGCCCTATCACATTTACCCGCAACTTTACTAGCCATGCAGAAGGCTCTGTACTGGTTGAATTTGGCAATACCAAAGTGATTTGCAACGCAAGCGTCACGGAAGGTGTACCTCGTTTTTTACGCGATTCAAAACAAGGCTGGATCACAGCTGAATACGGTATGTTGCCGCGCTCTACCGGCGAACGCATGAACCGTGAAGCAGCTCGTGGCAAGCAAGGTGGCCGCACTGTAGAAATCCAACGCTTAATCGGCCGATCACTGCGCGCTGCTGTAGACCTCGTCGCATTGGGCAACAATACCATCACTTTCGATTGCGATGTCATTCAAGCAGATGGTGGCACACGAACTGCAGCAATCAGCGGCGCATCGGTTGCACTGGTTGATGCACTGAATTATTTACAACGCAAAAAATTATTAAAAACTGATCCTTTAAAACATATGATTGCAGCTGTCTCTGTGGGTATTTATAACGGCGCGCCCGTACTAGATTTAGATTATGCGGAAGATTCCAATGCGCATACCGATATGAATGTCGTGATGACTGACGCAGGCTCTTTTATTGAGGTGCAAGGTACTGCTGAAGGTGATGCATTTCATGAAGAAGAGTTCCATCAGCTGTTGGGTTTAGCAAAACAAGGCATTAAAGATATTCTTGCGATGCAGCAGGAAGCGTTGAGGGGTTAAGTTTCAGCTTACAAACAAAACAGAGTATGCAACAATCAATATTTACCTTACGCACAATGAAAGGTGATCCATATGACTATACTGGACAGTATTTTATTTGAAAATGATACCTATAATTCTAAATATGAAATCTTCAAGGATATAAAAAAACTTCCTTATCATTACGATGCTGGTTTTTTAATAGTGAAGACATACAAGCAATGCTATTTTGAGTTTTTGGAAAAATTTGGTGGGGGCATTTCAGCGTATGCTATACCACAAAAAAAACTCCAACCAGAAAGCTACTCTAAACGATACAGGGGGCTGGATAGAGATACAGTTATCGGCTACGATAATGAGCCATGCTATGACAATGAACCTTACTTCGATCCTAGAACACTAGCAGAAATACGATTAGATGAACTTGAAAATGAGGCCAAGAGCCTTGCAGGTTTAATCATGGAGCTAGATGACGCTAAAAGTGTATTTGAGTATATTTGTGAAGATGAACCGGGAGCAACTAGAACCAGAGAAATTATATGGACTCGTCGAGTTGGTTCTACCGCACCAACTCCAAATAATTTTGTTTCCATAGGCTATGAAGCAACTACTTTCTATGGAAGCTTCTTCTCAGCAAGCTGCGATTGTCTATACTTCACAAGATGGCATGGAACAGATCCTGAAGGAATACTATTT
>JAJFJO010000349.1 GCA_021774015.1 Gammaproteobacteria bacterium | reverse complement strand
TTTGGAATAATCTTGTTGAAAAACATCAAACTCATCTAGCTTTTTTGTGATCTTGTAAGACTTGCTTCGCCGCAAAGAAGAGCTCAAAAAATATTTAATATCTCTTGTAGTACCAGATTGGATTACCTGATTATCTTCTTTGAGTTTCTTGAGATGACGGTGCACTGTAGTCCTCGTAACATCAAAATGTTGCGCAGTCAGAGCTACAATATCAGACGGGTGATCATCTAAATTATTGATAATATATGATTTTATAGTGTCTGCCTGTGTTTTCATGGGATCCACTCATTTATAACTAGTTACAATAATTATTATAACTAATTATAAACATAAATCACCTGCTTTTCAACACCAAACCAGAATCCACTCAAAACTACGGTATTGCGCCCCCCACCTTTATTCCCTAGGCTTTTGCTCCAGAATAATAAGCATAACAAACATTAGAAAGATGCCAATATTTTTGGTCGGAGCTAGTATAGGGTTTTGTGAAAAACGTGCCTTTAGCAAACACGGTTTCATAAAACGCTTACTAGCGTGCGCGGTTCCGAATCGAGAGTGTGCCTAGTTTTAAACCCGGCGCTTCGCTTGGGTTCCGTGTCAAGCGTGTGCCTGACTCTACGCCCTGCTCTGTATACAGCACGTGCTTAACACAGAAGCGCCCATAGCATGGTTGGAATGGCAGTGTCATCTAGGTATACAACTGAAAATCACTCATCAAATATCACAACCACCTCAATGGGCGATTAAAAACCGCTAATCATCTAAAGGCAGGTTTTTTACAGCGCTTAGGAAGGATGCCGATATTTTTGATCGGAGCTGGTAGAGGGTTTTGTGTAAAACGTGCCTCTAGTAAACCAGCGGTTTTAAACCCGGCGCTTCGCTTGGGTTCCGTATCAAGCGTGTGCCTATTACAAACTCCAGCAATAAACGTGCCGCATAAAAACAGTTACGCCCCTTCGGGGCTGACAATAACAGGGTGATACCTTACCCAGGCTTGCGTCGCTGCGCTCCTTAAGTCTGGGCTTGGCAGGTGTGACGCCTTCGGCGTTTTGGTTCCGTGTCAAGCGCGTGCCTACTATAAAATTCAACCATAAATAAATACACGATTAAGTTTCAAGGCACCGAGTCGCAGCAAAATGCAACCAGCGATGACAGGTATCATCTGCGACGACATTGGAGACCGCAAGCTGAGTAGCACAGCGCATGCGCGGTAAATTTTACATGGACGTAAAATTTAGCTAAAACTGAGATAGGACGTCGAATTTAGCGGCTGCGCATGCGCAAAGCTACGCAAGCTGAGGATCGACAAGAGGAGCAGATGATGCATGGAAGAGCCTGCATTTTGCAAGACGGATTCCGTATCAAGCGTGTGCCTGGTTTTGGATCCTGGATATTAAGATTCTCTAACGCTCGCAAGCTCGCGAAGACAATCTAAATTCCAGGATGACATGAACAAAATTTCATATATTCAAACTAAATTCCGGGATGACATGAACAAGATTTCACATATTCAAACAAAACCTACAAATCACAATCATAATCAATAATCAAAGGCGCATGATCCGAAAATCGTTGGTCTTTATAAATACTCGCGCCAGTCAC
Source organism: Gammaproteobacteria bacterium (assembly GCA_021774015.1). GTDB lineage: Bacteria > Pseudomonadota > Gammaproteobacteria > Coxiellales > Coxiellaceae > JAJFJO01. The sequence continues at coordinate 2,129 of JAJFJO010000349.1, read as the reverse complement.
TTTCGCTGTAAAACTCGGTGATAACACTTGATAATCAATACGCCATCCGACATTCTTCGCCCAAGCTTGACCGCGGTTCGACCACCACGTATATTGATCTGCCTCTTGATTCACTTCACGAAACGCATCAACAAAACCCACCGTCGTAAATAAATCATCTAACCACTGACGCTCTTCCGGTAAACACCCTGAATTTTTTTGATTCGATTTGAAATTTTTAATATCAATTTCTTTGTGCACGATATTCCAATCACCACAAATAACCATCGCGCGTTTATTACGTTTAATTCTTTTCAATATCTTAATATACTCATCCATAAAATCAAATTTAATTAATTGGCGCTCTTCCTTACTACTACCCGATGGCAAATAAATCGACGCCACACTCACATCATCAAAGTCCGCTTGAATATAGCGACCCTCTTCATCAGCAATATCCCAACCCAAACCCGTCGTTACTTTCTTTGGCTTCTTGCGCGAATAAATCGCCACTCCGCTATAACCCTTGCGCACGGCATCATGATAAAAACAGTGGTAACCCGGCAAACAATACACCTCTTCATCAAGCTCACTTAATTGGGCTTTCGTTTCCTGCACACATACCACGTCAGCATTCTGTTGTGCCAACCATTCAAAAAAACCTTTACGACCAGCCGCTCGTATACCGTTTACGTTTACTGAAATGACTCTCATGAAAATCTCCAACCCTGTGTTTACCCTCAATAGGGATAATAAAATCAAAAACAACAAAATTTAGGTGAAATTTGCCGCCTAAACCCATTTGCGAATCCCAACAAAATGCCTTAGTCTTAGCGCCTCTTGACACCGTAAGGATATTCTCATGTCTCAAGCAGAAAGCATAGCAAAACTGTTGCTCGATATTAAAGCAGTAACACTTGACCTTAAACAACCCTTTCGCTACACCTCCGGCATCTTATCACCTATTTATTGCGACAATAGACTGATTATTTCTTATCCAAAAAAGCGCCAGCAAGTGATTGATGGCTTTATTAGTATCATCAAAGAACACCCCATCGAGTGTGACGTGATTGCAGGTACCGCTACCGCCGGCATCGCTCATGCCGCATGGATCGCACAGGCACTCAACAAGCCGATGGTCTATGTGCGCTCAAAAGCCAAGGGGCACGGCAAACACAATCAAATCGAAGGCTATCTTGAGCCCGGCCAAAAAGCACTCATCATTGAAGACTTAGTCAGCACCGGAGGCAGCGCCATTAACGCTGGTATTGCTTTGCGCGAAGCCGGCGCTATCGTCACCGATTGCCTGGCTATCTTTAATTACGAAATGCATCAAGCCATGCAGGCATTTAAAGATGTAGATATACGCCTACACACATTGTCTGACATAAGCACACTTTTAAACATAGCCACACAAGAGCAGTACATAACCGAAAAAGAACAACAGCGTGCACTGGAGTGGAATATTGATCCACAACACTGGGGCGCAAAAATGGGATACGAATAAATGAAACGCCTACAACTTCTCTCTAACAACACGCATCGATTTGTTATTTTTGTAACGCTTATCGCCGCCACCAGCGGTTTACTATTTGGTTTTGATACCGGCGTTATCGCAGGTGCATTGCGTTTTATCCGACACGACTTTCATCCTGCTACCTGGCAATTAGAACTCGTCGTCAGTATTACTGTGTTCGGTGCGCTAACCGGCGCCTTATGTAGTGGGCGTTTAGCCGATGGTTTTGGTCGCCGCCACATGCTGATTGCCACCTCGATTACTTTTATTGTTGGCACGCTGATTGCTGCTACTGCGATCAATATAACGTTCTTATTAATCGGGCGTTTTATTTTGGGGCTTGCTATTGGTGTCGCTTCCTACACTGCGCCTTTATTTATTTCTGAAATGGCACCACCAAAACATCGCGGCGCACTCGTATTGTTAAATGTCGTGATGATTACCTTGGGGCAAGCTATTTCTTTCTTGGTTGATTATTACTTCACTGCATCGCACAACTGGCGCGCCATGCTTGCAACTGCTGCCATTCCCTCCATTTTATTATTAGTGGGATTATTATTTTCTCCTAACTCACCTCGCTGGTTGTTCTTAGCTGGTAAAAAATTAGCGGCCTTGAAAGTACTGATGCAAATTC
>JAJFJO010000348.1 GCA_021774015.1 Gammaproteobacteria bacterium | reverse complement strand
CTTCAAGGACAACCGCTTCAATATCCGACATCATTTTCTGGTTGCTCTTGTACCAAGAAACCACTTGATCAACATCTTTATAGCCCCCAGCAATTTCATGAATCTTTGCGTCGACTTTATCTGAATCCACTTTGAGCTCATGCTTTTTAATCACTTCAGCCAATAGAAGCCCTAGCGCAACGCGTTTCTCAGCTTGCTCTATAAAAGGGTCACGCGGCAAATCTACCTGAGGTGCTTCTTTTAATCCTTGCTGCATAGCCATTTGCTGACGAGTCATTTGTTGTAGATGCTCAACCTCTGCGTCAATAAGCGACTTAGGCATGGTAAATTCATTCACTTCCAACAACTTATCTAAGACAGCTGATTTTAATTTAGCCTCCATCACTTGCTTCAGCTCCCCTTCCATACCCTTGCGGATCTCTGCCAACAAGGCTGACAACCCACCTTCAACTCCCGCTTTTTCAGCTAAATTATCATCGATATCAGGCAGTTTAGACTCTTGAACCTTGTGCACTTTAATCTTGAACACAGCCGGCTTACCTGCCAGGTCTTTTACTGCATACTCTTCAGGGAAATTAACTTTAACCTCAGTTTCATCAGCAGGTTTCACTCCAACTAAACCATCCTCAAAACCTGGGATCATTTGTTTGGAACCCAGCTCCAGCTGGAATTCTTCAGCCTTACCGCCATCAAATGGCTTGTCATCAATAAAACCTTCAAAATCGAATACTACTTTATCGCCTTCAACTGCAGCACGATCAACATCACTCCACTCTGCATGCTGTTTGCGAATATTCTCCACCATTTTTTGAATATCGGCATCGCTAACTGTTGCTACCATTTTTTCAACACTCACACCATCCAGCCCGACGACATCAATCTCAGGATAAACTTCGAACACAGCATCATATTCAAAGGGGGCATCTTTTTGCACTTCAGTTGGTTCAATCTTTGGCATACCAGCGATATGGAGCTTATGTTCCTCAACAGCCGACTCAAAGCTAGCCTGCATAAGGTCACCCGCGATCTCTTGACGAATACTGCCTCCAAAGCGCTGTTCAATCACCTTTTCTGGAACTTTACCTGGACGAAAACCCTTAAGGTTGGCTGTTTTAGCGATTTTATTAAGGCGTTCTTGGTAAGCCTTGTTCACTTCTTCTTTAGTCACGCTCACTTTCAATCGGCGCTCTAAACCTTCTAATCTTTCAACAGCAGATGTCATGAATATACCTCAATTCGTTATATATCGTTATTGCAATAATGGTACGAGAGGAGAGACTCGAACTCTCACAGGTTACCCTACTGGAACCTAAATCCAGCGCGTCTACCAATTCCGCCACTCTCGCATTTATTGCTCAGCGTTTAATTATATGTAAAAACCGCGCTATTGAACACCATATCTATCTATTTCTCAAGGTTTTTTACAATAGCAGTTGATGTGCTACAATATTGGCGTTGTCAATTAGGACCATTTAGATACCATGGAGGAAACTATGAAGTTATTACAACTATCCGTTCTGGCAGCTGCTGCTATCGCTAGCACGGCTACATTTGCTTTAAATTGCCCCACCCAACTGCACCAAAATGCAAAGGGTTTCTGGTACTCTCAGCAAAAGCCAGGCTGGCAGTCTAAAATCACCACACCTAAAAAAGTCAGGCTTTCAGCTAAAGATTTCGCTGGCGTGGTTTACTCACAAAAGCAAGATCGTCTCGCTTGTGTTTATAAAGCAAGCAACGGTAGCTGGGTTGCATTGGTCTCCAATTTGTTCGGTGCCGTTCAAATTAATAAAGCAGATAAAGATGATGCGGGCAAAGCATCTGCTTGGCGCTTTAACCAAGCCAACAGTCTTTATTCTTGTGGCCAACCTAATGTAAAACGCTTGAGCAAGTGTAACTTTGAATTCAAGCCTAAAGCTAAGACACAGAAAAAACACGTAAAAGCGAACACTAAAAAATCAAAACATCGTTCGTAATATCATAGTGAAGCGCCTCTAACCCCACCCGGGGAAGAGGCGCTCTAACTTTATATCAACTTAAGCACATAGCCGTGCCTCTGCGAGGCTCACATTACACGGCTGATCTTACCCAGGTTTTATCGTAAAGCGCTTTCGGCGTTTTCTGGTAATTGCTGCTTTCCACCAAACACGAATCGTTTGGAAAATGCATAGTTAACAAAGGCAATGATAATCGCCGTTACAGCCAAGGCACCGACAGGATGCTGGTGCAAGTCTCGAATTTCGTCCGTAAGCAAAGTGAATACCAACACCTGAAAACAACCGGTAACTAAATACACCATCACATAACGCAACCATTCACCTGCTTTATTAGGATCATCTGATGAAAATGTCAGCAATCGATTCAAAGACCAGGTTGTGGTCACCGCGATAAAATACGCGATTATATTGGCCAAAGTCATCCCAAGCATCTGCCGAAGCATATAAAAAACAACTAGATTGGTAATAAACCCTATGCCACCAATACATAAAAAACGAATAACACGGCTGTGGTATAGATGTTGAATCCATCGTTTGATCATCGAGGTGCTCCCCTTACTCTGCAGTGCCGCAGTATATAATAAGGATTAGCACGCGCGCAATGGGAAAGACTACATCTCGAGCATCAACTACTTGGCGCTAACTCAAACTCTGTACCAAAATCTATATTGCCGGCATTCCACTCACGATAGCAAGCTTCAATCTAAACCGATTTCAATACAAATCGAGCGATGCGCCCAGAAATAATCGTCGCAGCTTTGTTCGTTGCCAACACACCAGAATAAGGGTTATTCGCGGGTGCGGATACAGCCACTTGAAAACGTCGGCTTGCAATAACTGCATTCGTTCGATTGCTTACTAATGTTGCCTGCACTACTAAACGCACTTGACTGATAGGCGTGATAAATTCTTGCTGCAGCATAATTAATTGTGTATCTAACCGGTAGTTTGTTACTCCGGAAAATGGCGGCGTTACAACAGCTTTAAAATACCCTTTATTACGAATGCGCTGTGCAAACAGCGGCAACAGCATATTAGCTGGTGGTGCCACCCAACGATTATTAGCATAACTACGCAATCGAAATGGTACATTCATATAAATCATTTTTGCTGACTGATAACCTGGGTTAGACACGGGTACAGACACTAACAATGTAGAACGGCTGCGCGATGTGCGCGGACTCTTTGCTACTTGCAAACTCGTTATGGTATAACGTGATAGTGCAGGTAAGTTTATCGGTTTAGATAGGCCACAAGCTGTTAATGCGACCGCACTAGCTATTACCATGACTATTTTATAAGCCCTCATCGTTGTTGCTCTCCCGGACCTGGTTGTGTTGGCGTTTTACCACGAAGTAAAACTGATGGGTTACGTTGCAGCTCACCCGTTAATGATTTTAAATTGATCGTAATATTATTGAAATTGCTTAATGCTTGTTGCGCTGATGGCACTACTTGATTAGCAAAATTTTCAATAGCTACATTACTTTTGTTTGCTAGCCCTTTAAACGACTTCGTCATCTGGTTAACGTGCAATGATGTCGATTTAAGCGCTTTAAGTGATGTATTCATTTCATCCATCAATTTTGGCAATTGATTGCTTGCTGTAGAGGCATTTTTCATTGTGTGCTGCAGCGATTGAATCGTGCTATCCAGTTGTTTTGAGTTTTTCGACAACACATTAGTAAAATTTGATAAATTACTCAGGGTATTTTGAATACTTTTTTGGTTCTCTTCACTGAACACTTTATTAATATTATCCCCAATGCTCTGAATGTTTTTTGTGATCTGTGGCAACACCTGGCTTAACTGAACAAGCAATGAAGGCTGCCATGGAATTACTGGGTAAGGCTGACCTGACGTAACCTTTAACAAAGGAGCATCCACTGTTTTAGATTTTAAACCGACATACAACACACCCGTGATGCCCTGGAAAATAAGCGTAGCAACCGTGCTGGTTGTAATCGGTGTATTTTGTTGTATCTTTAACGTTAACTTAACCAACTGCTGATTATTTTTATCCAAACCAATCGACTGGACAAAACCAACAGGTACACCATTAAACCGAACAGGACTTTGTACAGCCAAACCCGTTACATCTTCTTTCACATAAACCAAATACGTGCTATACACTTTCTCATTCCGAAACGCAGACAGCCAAAAGAACAAAACAATAAAAGCCGCACCCAGCACAACAACAAATATTCCAACAATCGTATAATTTATTTTTGATTCCATAATTTTTCTTATTCCGCCCCTATGCGTTGTTGTGATCGTGGCCCACTAAAGTAAGCCTGGATAAGCGGGTGCTTCTGCTGCACCATCTCTTCCATACTCACCGCAGCCAACACCCTGCCTTCACCTAAAAATACCACTCGATCTGGCACACGATGCAACGTATCCAGATCATGTGTCACCATCATCACTGTTAAACCCAGCTGGTCTCGTAATTCTAATACTAAACCATCTAATTCACCCGCACTTTTTGGGTCTAACCCAGCAGTCGGCTCATCTAAAAACACCAACTCAGGATCAATCGCAATTGCACGCGCAACAGCAGCACGTTTTTTCATCCCGCCACTGAGCTCTGCCGGATATTTTAACGCAGCTTCTTGCTCAAGCCCAACTAAAGCTAACTTCAATCGTGCAATTTTACAACAGGTCTCTAACGACAAATGGGTATGCTCATGCATAGGGAATATAATATTCTCCGCTACCGTTAATGCTCCAAATAACGCACCACTTTGAAACATCACCCCCCACCGCTTACACAACTCCATTTTTTCAGCGTCGCTTGCAGTTGCTGTATTAATCCCAAACACATTAATGTGACCAGCCGTATATTGATGCAACATCAAAATGGATCGCAATAACGTCGTTTTACCACAACCACTAGCACCAATAATCCCAATAATTTCACCACGCTTTACCGTAAGATTAATACCGTCATGAACCCATTTACCACCAAGGTAATTTTTAAGGTCTACAATCTCTAGTGCATTCTCACTCATTTAATAACCCATTTTACTAAAGATAATTGAGAACGCCGCATCGGCTACAATAATTAAAAAGATGGCTTGCACTGCTGCCTTGGTTGTTTTAGCACCCACACTTTCAGCACTGGTTCCCACTTGAAATCCTTGAAAACACCCCACCGCCGCAATGATCATTGCAAAGATAGGTGCTTTAACCAAACCCAATATATAATTCTTAAGCCCCACTGCAAATGTAAAACGCTGCAAATAAGATAAATAATTAATATCCAGCATCGCCTTCGACATAATCATGCTACCCAATACGCCAAAGATATCTGCCCAAACAACCAGCAAAGGCAAAGCTAGAACCAAACCCACAATACGCGGAATCACTAAGCGCTCAATAGGAGACACCCCCATCGTATGCAAAGCATCAATTTCTTCACCCACCTTCATCGTACCAATAAGTGCTGCAAATGCAGTACTTGTTCGTCCCGCAACAATAATCGACGTGATTAACGGTGCAAATTCTCGCAATATCGCAATGCCTGTTGTGTCAACCACATAGATATTCGCGCCATAGACACGCAGCTCAGAGCCCAGCTGATACGCTAATACGACACCTATTAAAAGAGACATCAAACCAACAATGGGCAGCGCTTGATAACCGGTAATGTCTACTGCTGCAACAATGGAGCGCCAAGATATTTTTTTTGGGCTCAGAACCAAACCAACGGCAACCATCATCAGCTCACCCACGAAAGACAAGAAATTCGACGCTTGAATGTGTTTATTGATCATCCACGCCCCCACCAGATGAAACCAATTTGGACGTTTATGTACTTTAACAATCTGGTGTACTTCACCCGATTCAGAGGCGATTAATTTAAGCAGTGATTGATATCGACCAGGAAGCCCAATAACATCTACCTGCCGACCTTCAGCACCGGCCAATTCAATGATATCTTGTAACAGCAAGGCGCCAGCACTATCCATCCGACTAATCTTGCTCGCATCAATTTTTAAAATATTTTGAGTGTGTTTGCGCAGTTGCTTAAACTGCTTTTCGAGTTGCTCAA
>JAJFJO010000347.1 GCA_021774015.1 Gammaproteobacteria bacterium | reverse complement strand
ACCGCTTTTGCAGGCAAACCCACAATCGCTAACCCTGGAATTCCTAAAGACAAATGCACTTCGATGGTGACTAGAGGCGCGTTGACGCCCGCAGCTGCGCGGCTGCGTACTATCGCAAACGACATGGAACTAATCCTGTTGTTGCTGTTGCTCTAACTCTTTGATCTTTTGTTCAAGCGCCTCAAGCTTTGCGCGTGTACGCTGTAACACAGCCGATTGCGCATCAAACTCATCGCGAGTGACTAAATCGAGCTTGGTGAAAGCTGATTGTAGCGTCGCATGCAAATTTTCTTGAGCATCCTTAGGTAGATTTTTCAAGCCTGGTGGCAAGCTGGATATCACTGTTGAAATGATCTCATTAATCTTTTTAGGGTCTAACATAGTTTCTCTCCATAGCATTCTAGTGTACGAAGAATATCGCAGACTTGTAAAGCAAAAACTATACCGTAAATTTCACTATAGGGGCTCAAGCGGCATGTGGATAAGTGCCCCATAGTCACATTCCTCTCTGGCCTATCCAAGCAGATTATCGTACACTGCGGTTAAACCTAGAAACAGTTCCACGGGAGACAAATATGATCTTGAACAACATTCTTGAAGCCATCGGCAAAACACCCATTGTTAAATTTAACCGCATTGGTAGTGAGCTAGACTGTGAATTGTATGGCAAATGTGAGTTCTTCAATCCCGGAGGGTCTGTCAAAGATCGTATCGGCTACTATATGGTCGAGCAAGCTGAGCGCGAAGGCCGCATTAAACCAGGTGATACTTTAATCGAGCCAACATCGGGTAACACTGGTATTGGTCTATCGCTTGCAGGTGCCGTTAAAGGTTATAACGTTATTATCACTATGCCTGAAAAAATGAGTCGCGAGAAACAAGTTGTGATGGAATCGCTCGGCGCAAAAATTTATCGCACCCCAACTGAGGCAGCGTGGGACGCCCCTGATAGCCACATCTCTTTAGCTAATCGTCTCAATAAAGAAATTCCTAATTCACATATCCTGGATCAATATGCCAACCCAAATAATCCGCTCGCGCACTACCATTTCACTGCTGAAGAAATTTTAGAAGATATGGGCGAGAATTTAGCGATGGTCGTGATGGGTGTTGGTACCGGTGGAACTGTCACAGGCGTTGCTAAACGCTTAAAAGAAGCTAAGCCTGATATTAAAATCGTGGGTATCGATCCCGTAGGTTCTATTTTGGGTGGCGGCACTGAAGTTGGTTCATATCTGGTGGAAGGCATCGGTTATGATTTTTTCCCAGATGTGCTTGATAACAAACTAGTTGACCAATACATCAAAACTGAAGACCGCGAATCGTTATTAATGGCACGTCGTTTAATTCGTGAAGAAGGTTTATTAATTGGCGGCTCTTCTGGAGCAGCCGTTTGGGGTGCAGTGCAGGCCGCACGTGAACTTAAGAAAGGTGAACGATGTTTGGTATTACTACCCGACTCCATTAGAAATTATCTTACTAAATTTGTTGATAACGAATGGATGGAACAGCACCATTTCGTTGAAGAAACTGCAACTCTTTAATACTATGTCGAGGCAATCATGACTAAAAAAAACATTAATACACGCGTCATCCACGGCGGACAACAACATGAGCCTGTTACTGGTGCCGTCATGCAACCTATTTTTGCAACATCAACTTATGCACAACCGAGCCCTGGCAAACACACTGGCTTTGAATACTCGCGCTCACAAAACCCTACACGCTTTGCATTTGAACGTGCAATGGCTGACTTAGAGTCTGGTTCACGTGGGTTTGCCTTTGCCTCTGGCATGGCTGCTATTAGCACCATCATGAACTCACTAAAAACAGGCGATCATGTCATTGCGATGGATGACCTTTATGGTGGCACGTTTCGTTTATTTGATAAAGTGCTCGGCCCGCAATTTGGTATTGAATTTACATTTGTTGATTTCAGTGAGCTAGACAATGTAAAAGCTGCGATCAAGCCGAATACAAAAATGTTGTGGATCGAAACGCCTAGTAATCCAATGTTAAAAATCGTTGACTTGAAGTCTGCAATAAACCTTGCCAAACAACATAAACTACTAAGTGTTGTCGACAATACATTTGCGACACCCATTATTCAACGCCCTCTTGAACTAGGTGCTGACATTGTTGTTCACTCAATCACAAAATATATGAATGGTCACTCTGATGTTGTAGGTGGTGCCGCTATTGTTGGTGATAATGAAGAATTAGCTGAAAAAATAGCATTCTTGCAAAATTCAGCCGGCACAATCCTGGATCCTTTTTCTAGCTTCCTGGCATTGCGCGGTGTTAAAACGTTAGCGCTGCGGATGGAGCGTCATTGCCATAATGCAATGCAACTCGCACTATGGTTGCAAGATCATCCGACAGTGAACAAGGTCATCTACCCCGGCTTAGAAAACCATCCCCATCATCATATTGCCAAACAGCAAATGAGCATGTATGGCGGCATGATTAGCGTTGATCTTAAGTGCAATTTTGAAGAAACGGTTAAAATTCTAGAGCAATTTAAAGTGTTTACTCTGGCTGAGAGCTTGGGTGGTGTTGAAAGTTTAATCGAGCATCCTGCTATTATGACACATGCTTCTGTCCCTGAAAAAGAGCGTGCCATGCTAGGCATTAGTGATAGCTTAATTCGTTTGTCTGTGGGCATTGAAGCATTAGAAGATTTGCAACAAGACATCGAGCAGGCTTTTGCTTGTGTGGCGGTTGTGAGTAGCTAATTTAAGGTACTCGAGCAAGAGAGACTATAAAGCTTCTCTTGCTCGAGCATTAACCTCTAGAAATGTGTTGGCACATCACTGAGCTCTAAAAAGACCACTCTATCACTTGCCTTTAGCAGCATCCATTTCATCTCTTATACTTCGCTTCTGCCCATCAGTAAGCGGAATCTGATTGTTCTCCATGAAATTTCTGATGTGATCATTGGTTGCTTGCTCCCCCATTTGACTAGGAAGCAGACCACCCGCAACACCGCCAAGCTCTATTTCACTAAGCTCACCTGCAGCTATAGAGGCAGATGGAATACATAAATGAAGATCATTACTACCATCCTCATAAATCTTAACATCAATACTTTCTGGCAGCTCACTCTCAAAATATTCTTTTAACGCTGTCTTTGGTGATGATTTTAGCTTATCCAAATAACCGTCTTCCGTTCGAGCTCTCATTGCAACCACTTGTTGAACACCAATCCCCGAGCCTGATTCAGAGCCTGTGAATAAAGACATAAAGTAATCACCTAATTTATTGTTCGACTCTTTGATTGCGCTAATTTCATCCAAGTTGGGTGGTAATACAACATTAAGCTCATTATCTGCACTATCATGCAGGTGAACTGTAACACCACCACCAAGATCAAACCCAGATACTTCTTCAAACAAAGCAACAGGGTCATTCTTTCTCTCGGGATGTTCAGACAAAATTTTTGCAATTTGAATTTCTATATCACTAAAAAAACTACTCATGTAAAATCTCCAGTTTTTTAATCACAATATGCTAAAAAATCAGCAACGACTTAATATTCTCTGATTATAGTAGCTATCTAACACTTTACCCTCTGACCCCAGATAAACTGAAGACAACCCGCTGATTTTAATTCGTATCTACATGATTTAACTACAATTTAATGATACAACTTCCAAATTACATATTTTAATTGATATTTTGGAGGTATAACTGCCAAAATGCTGGTTATCAAATCTAACAGCGATTATGTATTCACCAGCTTCCATACGGTTAATTGTCATTTATGAATACTAATTCTTCGATACTGTCAACTTTAGATGCTCAATATTAATGAAGATATCGAAAATAATAGCTAATTGCAGGGTCAAGTACGCTATATAATAACTCCTCATTTTGGTAGACAATATCTTTTAAAAGTAATGTTTCTAATGCTCGGCGAACACTGGCGGTTGATATTTGCAATCTAATTGAAAAACTAGCGCTATAAGGTGCCTCCTCAGGTTGGAAAGACAATTCTCTGACTATTTTTTTCTGATTAAGAGCAAGGGAAATGATATCTGAAACTATGATGCCTTTATGTCGTAGAACATAAGACGCCCATACACTTTCAACAGTTTTATGATCAGCAGGTGGCTTCTCTTTTAGCCATAATTCGTTACATAAAACATTTATATAAGATGAATGTCTTTCAGTTAGCTTGAGGATGGTGTTATGCACATCATCTGACAATTGCACCCCCCATTTTATTTCCGCTGCTTTGTTTATAAATTCCATATACTCACCAGCCTCTATACGGTCAATTGTTATTACTGTACATAATCTATATAAAGGCCGATTGCTCTTACTGAACATGTCTTGTAATAAATGTCGGTTGCTGCCTGAAAATATATAAGTAATCGCTTTGCTTCTTTCCACTGCATGTCTTATCAATGCTTCAACTGCCTGACTCTCCTTAAGTTCACTAATTTGCTGAAACTCATCAAACACTAACACTGCCTTTTTATTCGTTTTTTGAGCATACTCATCAAGCTGCTTTAATACTTCATCAATTGGCGTAGTATCATCTGACGATAATGTTAGTGTTAACGATTGCCCCATTGCACTTAAATTAAGCTCAGGAGACATCGCTCTTACCTTATCAACTGTTTGTAGTTGTACTTTTTTTAATTCTGGGGCTAATAAAAGTAATAAATCTTTTGCAGCTGCTCGAATTTTTTCTTCTGCCTCCTTTTTTGTTGTGACTGAAAGAAAATCAACCCACACATACTTATAACTGTTATCTCTGACCACTTGGGCGATCAGGCTGGATTTACCATAGCGTCTTGGCGCCATAATCACTGTGTGTTGAGTATTCTCGATATACCTACTTAACTGCACTCTTTCTTGCTTCCGGTTGCAAAATGCCGCACCCTCAGCAATACCAGATGGAAACATTTTCATTACCAATACCCTCTAATCAACCGTCACAGAATACGAGTAAATCATACATTGCAACTATGCACATTGCAACTATGCAATGTGCATAGTTGCAACATTATAACCAATTGTTTATTAATAAATAATTTTATCGTGCCTTGTAACTCATTGATTTTTTAAGGTAGGTTATTGCCCGAACTTCGTAATAAAGCTATCCGCTATAACGCTGGGTAAAGCATTACCATGAGATTTTATAACACAAAAGTAAGCGCTTAATTAGGCCCACCTATCTTTACAAAGCTGGGGTTAATTAAGCGCTCACAAAAAAACGCCGACTCAAGAGCCGGCGCTGTCATTTTCCTAGGTGTAGGGGTCTAGAAATCTTTAATTAATAACTGCCGCTAACAGTCATGCTTTGGCACCAACTTTCAAGTCAGTACTAACATGCTGAGCTGCATTGTTCTTAGCAGCTGGTTTTGCTTGTGTTGCATCATGATTAACATCATGCGCAACACCCACAGCGCCAGCATCATCAGAAGCTACTGGCACCAAAATGACTGGCGCCATCCAAGGCGGGTTATCCCAAGCAGCATTCATAAAGTGTTCTGCATTTAATACGTCTTGATCCATCATACTCTGCATCGACCAAGATAATTTTTGCACCCTTTGGAACTGGGCCTTCTCTTGCGAACGAAGACGCTTATAAAGAGCGCTAGCTTCTTTCTCAGTAAGCTTCTTACCATTCTTGTAAGCAATGACATTTAAAGTAGGCCGGCTTTTACCCGTATTATTAATATGTACGTAAAGGGTTTGTATGTCTGGGCGATAATAGTTATACCGTGCTTTTTGGTACTCCACTAAATTAACCCAACCTGTATCACCATTACGAGGGTTGCCTACCTTTACCCAATTACCATCCTGATAAATAGGCACTAATCGAGCATTGGGTGCCAAACGCTGCACTACCTTGCCGTTACTGGGTTTGTCATATAGTAAGATAAAATCAGACTTAGCTTGCTCAGCCTTAACACTATCACCCACTTTAGATGTTGTAGTTGGCGCTGCATTAGCTATACCAAGAGCCAATACACCTGCCGCACAAACCACTAAAGTTACTATTTTACGCATTTATTTTCTCCTTCCATTGCTTAAGTGAAGATAATTATATAGCTCAAATCCGCTAAAGTATATTACGTAGTATCTATCTTTAATGGAAATTAGATACCATATAATCCATCGCCTCTGAATCAATAGCCCCAGCTAGCTGATATACCATAGGCTTCGCTAAAAGCGCTAAATCCTTGTCGCTTAGCATGCTGTGGTCTCCTCTATCGCTGGCGTAACCCAGCATCAACACGACAGCAAGCATTAAAAGATTTTTTGCTGCAATCATGGTAAATTCTTTAAAACCGTAACGGCGTTTATCCATAATGGGGTAGCCGTAAGTAAATGTAAGTGATGTGCGCATTGTGTTACTCCTTTTCGTTCTCTTTATGTTCTCCATGTTGCACATGATAGCCCGATCCCAGCAGGTAAGCAAGACCGATAAGAGGTGAGTTTTGAATTAAAATGCTCGCTGCAAACAATTAAAAAATTCACAGAAAAAGTGCAAATGTAAGGAAAATCATTTAATATTCTCATCATTTACTCAACTCAGCAGGAACAACATGAATCTCAATGATATCTTCACCTCTGAATCTGTCTCCGAAGGCCACCCAGATAAGATCGCTGACCAGATCTCCGACGCCATTTTGGATGCACTCATGCAAGAAGACCCACATGCTCGCGTAGCCTGTGAGACATTAGTTAAAAATGGCATGGTGTTTATTGCTGGAGAAATCACTACATCAGCATGGGTAGATATCGAACAAATCACACGCAACACAATTCGCAAGATTGGTTATAATGATCCACACCTAGGTTTTGATGCAGACAGCTGCTCTGTTCTCACTTCCATCGGCAAGCAATCTGTTGATATCGCTATGGGAGTCGATGAGGATAAAGACAAACAACAAGGTGCCGGCGACCAAGGTTTAATGTTTGGTTATGCGTCGAATGAAACCGATGTCCTTATGCCTGCCCCAATCACTTACGCGCATCTTTTGGTAAAACGCCAAGCTGAAGTTCGCAAAAATGGCACCCTACCTTGGCTCCGCCCCGATGCAAAAAGCCAAGTCACTTTACGTTATGAAAATAACAAACCCGTTAGCGTCGATACGATTGTATTATCAACTCAACACAATCCTGACATTACGCAAAACGCATTGAAGGAAGCTGTAATTGAAGAAATCATCAAACCGATTATCCCAAGCAGCTGGCTACAAGACACTCGTTATTTTATTAATCCAACAGGTCGCTTTGTTATTGGTGGCCCAGTCGGTGATTGCGGGCTAACTGGTCGTAAAATCATCGTCGACACCTATGGTGGCATGGCACACCATGGTGGCGGTTGTTTTTCCGGTAAAGATGCATCTAAGGTCGATCGCTCCGCTGCTTACGCGGCGCGTTATGTGGCAAAAAATATTGTCGCTGCCGGCCTTGCTGATCGTTGCGAAATTCAATTGGCTTATGCGATTGGTGTTGCTGAACCCGTTTCTATTCATGTCGAAACCTTTGGCACTGAAAAAATCAATGGCAATCGCATTATTACTTTAATTAGAGAGCATTTTAACTTAACGCCCAAGGGCATTGTTGACATGTTACAATTATTGCAACCTATTTATCAGCCCACTGCAACTTATGGTCACTTTGGCCGCGAAGAGGCAAGCTTTACTTGGGAACGCACTGATAAGGCAGAAGCACTAAAAGAAGATGCGTTTGCGAACGCTGCCCATTCATAATTGAGGACAACACAATGGAAGAAGCTGTAATGACAACCACAAAAAAAAATAACCTTACAACAGACTATCAAATCGCCGATATTTCATTAGCTGATTTTGGCCGCAAAGAAATCGCAATCGCAGAAACAGAAATGCCTGGTTTAATGGCGTTGCGCAAAGAACTCGGCGCTAAGCAACCTTTAAAAGGCGCACGTATTGTTGGCTGCCTGCATATGACAATCCAAACGGCTGTGTTAATAGAAACCCTTGTTCATTTAGGTGCTGAAGTGCGTTGGTCTTCTTGCAATATATATTCAACACAAGATCACGCTGCCGCTGCGATGGCTGCTACTGGCATACCGGTATTCGCATGGAAAGGTGAAACTGAAGAAGAATATTATGAGTGTATCGAACACACGTTAACCGGCCCAAACAATTGGACACCTAACTTATTATTAGATGACGGCGGTGATTTAACACAAGTGGTTCATGACAAACACCCTGAACTATTAGCTGACATCAAAGGCTTATCTGAAGAAACAACAACTGGCGTACATCGTTTGTATGAAATGGCAAAAGAAAGCTCATTAAAATGCCCAGCGATTAACGTTAACGATTCTGTTACTAAATCTAAATTTGATAACTTATACGGTTGCCGTGAATCCTTAGTAGATGCGATCAAACGTGCTACTGATGTAATGATCGCTGGTAAAATTGCTTTAGTATGTGGTTATGGCGATGTCGGTAAAGGTTGTGCACAAGCACTACGTGGTTTAGGCGCAACGGTTTGGGTTACAGAAGTCGATCCTATTTGTGCATTACAGGCAGCGATGGAAGGCTATCGTGTTGTCACTGTTAATGACGTCGTCAATATGGCCGACATTATTGTCACAGCAACAGGTAATGATGATGTGATTACTCACGATCATATGGCTGCAATGAAAGACCAAGCCATCGTTTGTAACATCGGCCACTTCGATACAGAGATTGATGTTGCATCGATTGAAAAATATCAGTGGGAAAACATTAAACCACAAGTGGATCATGTTATTTTCCCTGATGGCAAACGTATTATTTTATTAGCGCGCGGCCGCTTGGTTAACTTGGGTTGTGCTACTGGCCACCCTAGTTTTGTCATGTCAAACTCATTCACCAATCAAGTGTTGGCACAAATAGAGTTGTGGCAGCACTCGAATAAGTACAAAAATGAAGTGTATGTACTGCCTAAGCATCTTGATGAAAAGGTTGCTCGCTTGCACTTAGAACGAGTCGGCGCACATTTAACTGAGTTAACAGATAAGCAAGCTAACTATATTGGTGTAGATAAAAACGGGCCTTACAAACCTGATTATTACCGTTACTGATAAAGCACGCATCAATAGCATGCCCCTATGCGTGATTATATCACCATCGGGGGGCATGCGATCAATACTTGAAGACATTAGACCATAACCTTAATAGCATGGCAAAAAGGGGCGCTAGGAAAAACACATCCTTAAATCTATCACTCGATGAAAATACTCATAAAGGGGCGAGTCATCATCAAGCTCTGAAAAGTGAATCAGCACGGGCAGTACTGCAAAACCTCTAGGCAATGATAAACTCTTAAGCTTTTCTTCCATTTCTTTAATAATTTGCAATGGTTTTAAAACTGCGGCACTTTTTATTTCACATGCATATAATGTTTTACTCTCGGTTTGAACCAAATAATCAATTTGACAGCCTGAACTACGCGCTGTTTTTGCCTGGAAATAAGGGTCATCTTGTAAAATAGTATGTGGGGCTATATTCAAATTCTTTAATATTATGTCTCGATTGTTCAAAACTAAGTTTTCAAACTGCAAGCCAACTAACGTCCTCCAACCCAATAATTGATCGATATTCATTCTGGAAAATTGATTCTTTTCTATTTGCTTTAATTTAGGTGAAATAAACTTAAAATAAAATCTTAAATAATTATCTCTTAATCGAAAGCGTGCTTGCTT
The DNA here is from genome assembly GCA_021774015.1 of Gammaproteobacteria bacterium. Classification (GTDB taxonomy): domain Bacteria; phylum Pseudomonadota; class Gammaproteobacteria; order Coxiellales; family Coxiellaceae; genus JAJFJO01. The sequence continues at coordinate 1,018 of JAJFJO010000347.1, read as the reverse complement.
AGCAGGATGATGCTTAGCAATATCCCATGTATGGAACTTTTGAATATAGCCAGATATTTCTAAGTCCTCCAAATAACTTGAAAAGGCACTACCTTTGGGATACTTAACTTTTGATGACAATTCCGAATACCCGAGCGCCTGCTTAACCAATGCTTTAATGATTTTTGAATAAATGTCACCTCGCCTACCAAATAAATCATGGAAAATACGCTGATACTCGTTAATCAATATCGCGTTCGGCTCAAAACATAGCTTCCGAATGTTATCGGCAGCAGAGTACTCAGGATTTATAAGCTCTAGATACCATGGAACGCATCCGGTTAATGCCAAATAATGCATTTTTTCCTGAGACGAACGCTTAAAGCCCAGTTGATTTAATAAATCATTACAATCGGGCAAAGAAATTTCTTTCAAAATAACATCCAATGAAATTCTGCCAAAAAAAGCAGTGCTATTAATAATATTATTCTCGATCCATGTTGAAACAGAGCCACATAAAATTAACACCAACTTTGAATTTCGGCTAAAATACAAATCCCATGCGTTTTTTAATTTAGGTAAGAAAGTTGGGTCATCTTGACCCATCCAAGAAATTTCATCGAGAAAAAGAATAACTCGGCCTCTTTTGATTCGCTCATTAAGCAAAGAAAATAATTTACTCCAATCATCAGTCTGCAGTTCAGGCAAACCCGTTTGCTCGCCTAATAAACGAGCAAACTCATTCCGCTGGTCCTGAGCACTCACGCCATCTTCTGGCGCAAGCCCACTAAATTCATAAAACGTTTTATTTTTCGCAAACTCTCGTACCAAACGGCTCTTGCCTATTCTTCTGCGCCCACGCATAGCCACTAGACTAGGCACTTGCTTATCCAGTAGCTCATCTAGCTGCTTTAGTTCGAAATCTCTACCAATAAAAGGTGCTTTCATACTTTCTCCAAAAACGACATTTGTCGATCTTGGAGAAGTTTACCACACTCTTGGTATTTCTCCAAAAACGACATTTGTCGATCTTGGAGAA